>JAKAXI010000090.1 GCA_021816665.1 Bacillota bacterium
AAAATCGCCCTGAGGCGATTTTCATCAGCTTTAGGAAAATTGCGGCGCGGCGCCGGCGCCGCCTCTCGAGGGGGTTCGACATGTCCGGTTTGGTGGCGCGGACCTGCTAAGGGTCTCAATGAACGTTGACTCAGGCCAGAGGCTGACGTAGCCTAATATGGACACGCGCTCTCAATGCTAAGAGGAGGACGTGCTTTTGACGGTGGAGGACTCCAATCTTCGATCACGCCGCAAGGCTGAACATATGGAAGCTGTTCGAACACTCGGCGATACGCCAGCCGCGTCGTGGTTTCAGGACGTCAAGTTACTGCCGAATTGTGCGCCGGAAGTTGACGTGGCGGACGTCTCGCTAGCGACGACACTGTGCGGAGTGAAGCTTGCGTCGCCCATCGTGATCAATGCGATGACAGGCGGAACAGAGGAGGCGCTCGTCGTCAACCAGCGCCTGGCGCGGCTTGCTCGCAGGTACGGCTTAGCGATGGCAGTCGGCTCGGAGACCGCCGCCGTTCGCGATGCCACGTGGGAACATACCTATACAGTCGTGCGGGACGAGCACCCGGAAGGCGCCGTGATCGCCAATGTCGGCATGAGCGCTCCCACGGAGACGGCGCTTGCTGCTGTCGAGTTGCTTCACGCTAACCTGCTGCAGATTCACTGGAATGTGGCGCAGGAGATGTTTATGGCGGAAGGTGATCGCGCTTTTCACGGTGCGCTTGACCGCCTCGCAGAAACGGTGAGCCGAGTCGACGTGCCGGTGATCGCGAAGGAAGTGGGACAAGGGGTTGCTGCGCCGGAAGCAGTCCGGTTTGTGCAAGCCGGCGTGTCGGCGATTGACGTCGGCGGTCGCGGCGGCACCAACTTCATGGCCGTCGAGGTGTGGCGGCAGGGCGAGGCGCTCGACGATGATTGGCAGGATTGGGGAATCCCGACTCCGGTCGCACTGTGCGAAGTTGTCCAGGCGGTGGGAAAGAAGGTCGACGTGGTGGCGTCCGGCGGGATCCGCACGGGACACGATATCGCCAAGGCTGTCGCGCTCGGTGCATCTGCGGTCGGGATCGCGGGACCACTGTTGCGCCTTGTCAGCCGACCGGACGGCGAAGCGGCGGTGGCCGGCTTCATCGAACACCTGCACGACACACTGCGTAAACTGCTCGTGCTCACCGGCAGCCGTACCTGGGCCGACCTGCGCAAGCGGCCGGTTGTGATTCGCGGAGACGTTCGGGACTGGCTGGTCGCGCGCGGTATGGCGACATTTATCAGTGAAGTAGGCAGTCGCGACGAACGCTTACACAGCGATACACACATGGGGTTCCGGTTGCGATGATGTCAGTGCGAGCTAAAACTGCGCAAACGTGGTACCCTATCAGCACACTGACCGGGCGTGAACCGGCAGTCGAATCGTACCGTCTGTGAGATGAGGGGGCGTACCTGCGTCCCATGAAGATGACCCTAAATTGGCAAGGTGAGGTGTTGCACCTGTGCTACTAGAGCGTGTAAACAACCCGGGTGACCTGAAGAACTTCACAATAGAACAACTGGAGCAGTTGGCGGTGGAGATCCGCGACTTTCTCGTCGATTCGGTGTCGAAGACGGGAGGTCACTTTGGGGCCAACCTTGGCGTCGTTGAGCTGACTCTTGCGTTGCACAAGGTCTACGACAGCCCGACCGACAAATTGGTCTGGGACGTCGGGCACCAGGCCTATGTGCACAAAGTATTGACCGGTCGCCGCGAGAGCTTCGCGGGTCTGCGCAAGCACGGCGGCCTTGCTGGATTTCCGAAGCGAAACGAAAGCGAGCACGATCAGTTTGGCACCGGCCACGCGAGTACGTCCATTTCAGCCGCTCTCGGGATGGCCGTTGCGCGCGACTTGAATCAGGAGAAGCACCAGGTGGTCTGCGTGATCGGAGATGGCGCTCTAACCGGTGGCATGGCGATGGAGGCACTCAACCACGCGGGTGATATTGGCACAGACTTGACCGTGGTCCTGAACGACAACGAGATGTCGATCGCCCCAAACGTCGGCGCACTTTCGAGGTACCTGACCAAGGTTCGGGCCGATCCGACCTACTCGCGCGCGAAGACCGAGATCGAACAGATGGTCAAGCGCATGCCCGGTGTAGGTCCGCGTCTGACGCGAGCGCTCGAGCGCGTCAAGGACTCATTGCGCAGCCTTGTCATCGCGGGGCAGTTGTTTGAAGCGTTCGGGTTCAAGTACTTTGGTCCGATCGACGGCCATGATCTACCGCAGCTTGTGAACATCCTCGAGGACATCAAGCGCGTACACGGACCCATCCTCTTGCACGTGGTGACGGCAAAAGGCAAAGGCTACGCCTCAGCTGAAGAGGCGCCAGACAAGTTCCACGCCTGGCCGTCTACGGCGAAGAAGAAAGACGTGCCTGGATACACCGAGGTGTTTGCGAAGTCGCTGATTGAATTCGCGAAGAAGGACCCACGGATTGTCGCGGTCACGGCCGCGATGCCATCCGGTACGGGGCTGAACAAATTTGCCGATGTGTTTCCGCACCGGACGTTTGACGTCGGAATTGCGGAACAACACGCCGCCACCTTCTGCGCAGGGCTTGCCACTGCTGGCAAGCGGCCGGTGTTCGCGGTCTACTCGACGTTCCTGCAGCGCGCGTACGACCAGGTGATCCACGACGTGTGTATTCAGAACCTGCCGGTGATGTTCGCGATCGATCGCGCCGGTTTTGTCGGACCTGATGGCGAGACGCACCAGGGCATGTTCGACCTCGCCTACCTGCGCACGGTCCCGAATATGACCGTGATGATGCCAAAGGATGAGAACGAATTGCGCAACATGTTGTGGACTGGACTCCACCACGACGGACCGAGTGCTGTCCGGTACGCGAAGACGGACGGACTTGGCGTGGTGATGGACAAAGAGCCGCAGGCAATTCCGCTTGGCCAGGCAGAAGTGGTGCGCACTGGCGGCGACGTCGCCATCCTCGCGCTCGGCCCGATGGTGCAGCTCGCGGAGCAAGTCGCAGACCAGTTGCGCAACCGCTTTGGCACCGCTGCGACCGTGGTCAACATGCGGTTTGTAAAGCCACTCGACGCAGACTTAGTCTGCTCACTCGCACGCCGCGGCTTGCCGCTTGTAACGATTGAAGAAGCCTCGCTTGCAGGCGGCATGGGCTCAGCAGTGCTCGAGGCCCTGGCAGCCGACGGTCTTCGTGCAACGGTACTTCTGCGCGGTGTGCCGGACCGCTTTATCGAACACGGGTCACGAAACGAACAACTTGCCGATGTCGGCCTCACAGCGGACGAACTGGTGCGGGACATCAGCGAGTTACTCGACACCCAGCCGAAGCGAAACGCGAGCGTGTAGAGGGGACAGTCAATGGCGGATTACATGCGAGACTTGCGTAAAGTCGTCGGCACACGCCCGATTATCATGGGTGGCGCGGGTGTGCTGTTGCTCGATGCTGAGGACCGCGTGCTGCTACAACTGCGTGCGGACAATGGCTGTTGGGGCATCACCGGAGGCGCAATGGAGCTCGGTGAAACCTTCGAGCAAACGGCGCGCCGCGAAGTCCTCGAGGAGACAGGCCTAACGGTGGGAGAACTCGAGGTCCTCTGCCTGCACTCTGGCTCGCAGACGCACTACGTGTACCCGCATGGGGACGAAGTTTACCTGGCGGCCGTCATCTTTACGTCCAGGGACTATCACGGAGAGATGCACGCCGACGAAACGGAGACTTCAGCCCTCAAGTGGTTTGCAGTAGGTGACCTCCCGGACAACCTAAACCAGCCAGACCGACATGCGATCGCGCAACTGGTGGTAAAAATGAGAAGCTAGCCCTCGTCGGGGGCTAGCTTCTCATTTTTTTTGAGCTCACCTTCGTCTTTCGTCGGCGCTCGTTGTGGCGGTCCTCCGTCGACCGGCTAGCCTTCGTTTTCGCCGACGGTGGGGCCAAACTGACTACGCACGGCTTCGCCGTACCATTTGGCGAGCGCTGCGCCGAGTTGATAGTGGATCGCGGTCGCCGACGGTAATCCTTCGTATGCGATGATGGACGTGGCAGTGGGGACAACGTAAGCGTGCGTCAGCGTGACACGGACGTGATCGACCTGTGCGTCGAAGGTGACGTCAACCGCGAGGTCGAGGCGCTCGTCGCGCGTGGCGAAACTGAGCACGCCGTGTCCATCGGGATTGACCGGAGTGAACGAGAAGCGACCGTCAAAGCTGGCGACCGTGTCGAGGACATCGGTGACCGTCGCATATACGGCTTGGGCAGCTGTGACGTGATTGGATTGACCCACCCGGTCAGACACTGCAAGTTCCCCTTTCTTGAGTTCGTTCAAGGTTGATTATAATCGATCACCGCACACCGACAGTCATACACTAGCGTGACGACCTTGTATGGAAGTTGTTCCCGAAGGTCGCAATAGGGTTTTAAGAATCCATTGTGGTGTTTGAGGTGTATTCATGACCGAGAAACCATCCCGATTGAGATTGAACATTTGGACGTCTGTGTTTGTTTCTGGTGTCGGGGTGTCCGCCATCGGCAATTTCATATATCTAGTCGCCATCAACGTGTTTGTTCTCAATCAAACGCACTCGGCTTCGGCTGTCGCGGGTTTGTGGGTCGTATCCAGAATTGCGGCTCTGCTTGTTGGACCGTGGGTAGGCAGTATCGCAGACCGGTTTTCCCGTAGGAACCAACTGATTAGTGTTGAGATCTCTCGCGCAGTTTTGGTGGGTCTGTTGCCTTTATTTCATCATTTGTTTGTCATTTATACTGACGTGTTTTTGTTAGGAATTGGTAGCACATTGTTTGCGAGTTTTTTTCTTCCGTATCAAACACTGCTCATTCCTGAGGAGTCACGAAAGCGGGTAAACTCAATTGTCAGTATGCTTACATACAGTGCGCTCCTAACAGGGCCGGCCATTGCCGGTGCCCTTTTAATCGCCGGGCACGCTGCTATGCCATTGTGGTTGGATGCAATCAGTTTCCTCGCCTCTTCAATGTCGTTTTTTCTTTTGCCTAATTTGGGCCTGCCCGAGGAACCCGTCGAAAGGTCACATCCCTGGCGTACGGTTTTTACAGACTGGCGAACAGCATTTCAGTTTCTTGCTGACAACCGGCTGTTTACGGTGCTGTTCAGTTTAAATGCACTCATTGGTATCTTTGCCCTGACGGCGGATACGCAGGAAGTTGTCTTTGCACAGCAAGCATTGCATCTCGGGCAATTCGGGTATGGCATGATGGTGACGTCGGCTGGAGTCGGATACGTGTCTGGCGCCCTCTTATTGTCAGTTGTAGCGAAACGGGTCGATTCTGTATGGTTACTCGGTGTTGGTACAGTACTCAGCGCCTTTGGTTATTTGTTCTATTCGTTGGCGCATTCCTTTTGGTCTGCGGTCATCGGGCTCATTATCTTAGGGCTGTTTGGGTCAAGTGCGAACGTTGGATTCACAACCTACACACAAAAAGTCATGCCAGTGTCTCACATGGGGAGAATCGACAGCGTCATCGGTCCGCCGCGACAGTTGTTCAACATCATGTTTATCTTGCTTGGCGGGATTGTGGCTACCGGGTTCGGTGTTCGTGACCTCATGGTGGGTATGACGATTCTGATGTGTGTGGCTACTCTCCTCATAGCACTGGTAGTTTTTTCACCAAGAAATCGCTCACAGATACAAGATTCCGTTTCTGATAATGCTTCTTAGCACGAGGGTCAGCCGCCCGTCGCGCTGTTCTTTACATAATAGCCGCCTTGTATCGTATAACCGGGAACGGGTGCCGGCGGCACAGAGTGATAGTGCTGCTTCAGTTTGGCACTCGTGTCGAGCGCAACCGATGCAGTGTCGAGCGAGTTGTTGAGCAACATTTTGATCTCGGCGTACAGGTGCGCACGGGTCTGGTACGCGCTCGTGTCTATACGCAATGGGAATCGAGTAGCCCAGTTCACGCTTGACGGGAATGTTCCGTGGTTCCAGACAGTCGGCTGCATTTGCCAAGCCCAAACAAAGTCCTTCTGGTCGCCTTTCATCACATATCCGTTCCAGAATGTCGCTACACCCTGTGCTCCCGCTTGGACTTCCCTTTGCAGCCCAGCCAGCATGTTTTGTTGGTCCTTCAGCGCCACTGCCTGTGGTTCGGGACGTACAACCTGAGCCGTTGTACTTGTAGGGTTGAAGGGGAGAACACCGAGCCATGGCCCCGTGCCGATGTAGACGTACTGGCCGCGCTCTGCAAAAGCAGGGGCGTTGTTGGCGGTCGACACCTGGGAGGTGTCCCGTGGGATAGAAAACACTCGGACCACGTCCGTCTGCGTGTTGACGGCAACAATGCGGTTCCAGTAGCGGAAGCCAACCATCATATGCGGGAGTGGGGCATTCAGTGGGCCTTTCATGGCGAGCCAGACCCAATGGCCGCTCTGCCCAATGACTTGATTGTCGAACGGGGCAGGATCGGTCATGATTTCCGAAGCGTATCCTGGGATGGACGGCGGGAGTGGGAAAGCGCTGTTTCCGTGGTCGATCAGTGTGATCTGAATTGGCTTTGTATAGTGTAGCTTGCCGAACTTGATTGACCATGGGCCGGTGTAGGCACTTGGCTGGTTGGTGGAGTGCGAGGCGCCCACTGTCCAGTTCGACTGATTGACTGGGGCCGACATGTACACCGATTTCAGTACATTGTCTGTTGCCACGCTTCGCGTGGCAGTCACTTCAAGCTGATTACCCGCAGTGCTCAATCCGGCTATCTGAGCACCTTTTCCAAAGGAAGACAGGTTGATGTAGTACCATCCGACCTTCGAAGCGGCGGGGTGTGGCGAGAGTGTGGCAACTGATGTCTGGTTGGACCCGCTTGCCACTTGGTTAGATGCGTTGGAGTCAGTGGGGGCGGGGGCGTTTGTTTGCCTGCCACTTGAAGTGCTGCACCCTGCAAGCAGCCCCACGGTCGACAGAATGAGGCCGGTCAGTATCCACGCGCGGTTTCGCTTCAAAATGTACAGCTCCTTTGCGAGCGAGTTCGTGAGGCGTGATGTTCGGCGGTGTGGAGGAGATTCAGCGCTCGTGCCGTGGATGCAACAGCACACTGTCACGCTCGCGAATCTCATACCGAAACGTAATCTCAAAGGAATGGAGCAGTTCCGATACCAAAAAGTTCGGCGAATAGAGGAAGGCCATAAGAACATGGCAGACACGAAGCTGACCTGCCGCGACCATGAGCATAAGAAAAAACCACCTTCCATTTTGCTGTGGAAAGTGGTCGTAGTAAGCGATAAGTGGGTCGGAGATGGACCGCACGTCTCTTGATTGTCGAACAGCATTCCGTGCTACGACTACG
>JAKAXI010000091.1 GCA_021816665.1 Bacillota bacterium
ATCTAGGCTCTTCACCACCCTTAGGAGGGAAATCACATGAGCGTTAAAGTAGGAATCAACGGTTTTGGCCGGATCGGCCGCAATGTCTTTCGCGCAGCCCGCAACAACCCGGAACTAGAGATTGTCGCGGTCAACGACCTGACCGATGCCAACACGCTGGCGATGCTGCTCGAGTACGACTCCGTCCATGGCCACCTGAACGCTGAGATTCACGTCGAGGGCGACAACATCGTCGTCGACGGCAAACCCGTGACCGTGTTCGCTGAGCGCGACCCGGGCAACATTCCTTGGGCAAAATACGGCGTCGAAGTCGTGATCGAGTCCACCGGACGGTTCACGGACAAGAACGCTGCCGAAGTGCATATCACCAAAGGCGGCGCGAAAAAGGTCATCATCTCTGCGCCGGCCAAGAACGAGGACATCACGTTGGTGATGGGCGTCAACGAGCAGATGTATGACCCAGAGAAGCACAACGTCGTCTCCAATGCATCTTGCACCACCAACTGCCTGGCACCAGTGGCCAAGATCATCGACGAGGTGTTCGGGATTGAGCAGGGGCTCATGACCACCGTACACTCGTTCACAAACGACCAGCAGATCCTCGACCTGCCGCATAAAGACCTCCGCCGCGCGCGTGCAGCGAGCATGAGCATCATCCCGACCAGTACAGGTGCGGCGAAGGCTGTCGCACTGGTGTTGCCGCAACTGAAAGGAAAGCTGAACGGCATGGCGATGCGCGTGCCGACGCCAAACGTGTCCGTCGTCGATTTGACCGCAACGGTCAAGAAGCCAATCACGGTCGAGTCCGCCAACACCGCCTTGAAGAAGGCGTCCGAGGAGGGACCACTTAAGGGCTTGCTCGCCTACAGTGAGAAACCGCTCGTCTCGCGTGACTTCAACGGCGACGCGCACTCCGCCATCGTCGACGCGCTGTCCACGATGGTTATTGGCGACAACATGATCAAAGTCATTGCCTGGTACGACAACGAGTGGGGTTACTCCAATCGGGTCGTCGACCTCGCCGCTTTCATCGCGAGTAAACTGCCGGTTACAGCACGATAAGCGAGCCATCACACCGCAGTTCAGCACGGGCCCTGGGTCTCGATCCAGGGCTCTGGGTGCGTACATACATGGATCCCGTGTTACAATGAGGGCGAATTGTGTGGGATGAAATCCGTCCCACTCATATCCGTGATCCCGGATCCGCCACGCAAAAGGAGGTCGCATCGGAGATGGCCATGGAGTACAAAATGGCAAAGCAGACGGTCCGCGATATCGACTGGCAGGGGAAGCGCGCGCTTGTGCGCGTGGACTTTAACGTGCCGCTCGAAGACGGACGCATCACGGACGACACACGCGTACGCGCCGCGCTCCCGACGATTCAGAAGCTAGTCGAGAGCGGTGCAAAAGTCATCCTCATGAGCCACCTTGGTCGACCAAAAGGAGAGCGCAACGCCAAGTATTCACTTGCGCCGGTTGCGGAGCGGTTGAAGGAACTGTTGCCAGGCACGCCGGTCGAGTTTGCCAACGACTGCGTGGGGGCTGAGGTGGCACAGGCGGTCGGACGCCTTCCCGAAGGCGGCATCCTGCTGCTTGAAAACCTTCGCTACCACGCCGAGGAGGAGAAAAACGACGAGACGTTTGCACACAGCCTCGCAGCGCTTGGCCACGTCTATGTGAACGACGCGTTTGGCGCTGCGCACCGGGCACACGCGTCGACGGCGGGCGTTGCGAAGTTCCTGCCCGCAGTCGCAGGTCTCTTAATGGAACGCGAGATCTCGGTGATGGGCGCTGCGCTCGCCAACCCACAGCGGCCGTTTACGGCGGTGATCGGTGGAGCCAAGGTGTCCGACAAGGTGTCGGTGCTCGAAAACCTGGCCAAGAAGGTTGACACCCTGCTCATCGGCGGCGGTATGGCGAACACGTTCCTGGCCGCGCAGGGTTACGCGATGGGGAAGTCGCTCGTGGAGGCAACTGCGATCGAGACAGCCAAGTCGTTCCTCGAGAGCGTGCAAGGCACTGGCTGTCGCGTGTTGCTGCCGGTCGACCTCATCGTGGCCGACGCCTTCTCTGCTGACGCACAGCACAAGGTCTGCAGCGTTCGCGATGTCCCGGCGGACTGGATGGCGCTCGACATCGGACCAGAGACAGAGCGCGCCTACGAAATAGAAGTGCAGAAGTCGGAAACTGTCATCTGGAACGGGCCGATGGGTGTCTTTGAAATGGCACCGTTCGCTGCTGGGACGCTCGGCGTCGCAAAGGCGATGGCGGCTGTCGACGGCACGACTATCGTCGGCGGCGGCGATTCCGTCGCCGCAGTGGAACAAGCCGGCCTCGCCGAGCAGATGACGCACGTGTCAACCGGCGGCGGCGCGTCGCTTGAGTTCCTCGAAGGCAAGGAACTGCCCGGGGTCTTTGCACTCAACGACCTGAACGACAGAACGTGAGCGGTCGGCAAGCCGCTATTTCAAGTACGGAGGACCTGCTATGACTCGCAGAAAACTGTTGATCGGAAACTGGAAGATGTTCAAGACTGCCACAGAGGCGCGCGCGTTCGCTGCGGGCCTAAACACAGAGTCCGGGGCGAAACAGGCCGCTGCATCAGTCGACCTCGCCGTCTGCCCGCCTTTCACCGCTATTTCGGCCTTGGCAGACGCGCTGCCGGAGTACGTCAAAGTCGGCGCGCAAAATGTGTACTTCGAGGAGCAAGGCGCGTTCACTGGGGAGATTTCGGCCGCGATGTTGGCTGACAATGGGGTGACGTTCGCGATCGTCGGCCACTCCGAGCGACGCACTCTGTTCGGCGAGACGGACGAAGCGGTTGGCAAGAAAGCGGTCGTCGCCGTCAAGCACGGCCTGACGCCGGTCATCTGCGTCGGCGAAAACCTCGCCGAGCGCGATGCAAACCAGACGGCAGAAGTCGTCGCGCGACAGACGCGGGCGGCAATCGCCGGGCTCTCCTCAGAGCAAGTGGCTGCGAGCGTCGTCGCCTACGAACCCGTGTGGGCGATCGGCAGCGGCCGCACACCTGAGCCAGAGGATGCTGAGGCGGTGATCGACGGGATCCGCAAAGTGATCTCTGAAGAGAAAGGTTCCGCTGCGGCCAAAAGTGTGCGGATTCTCTACGGCGGCAGCGTCAAGCCGGAGAACATTGCGGCGTTCGGTGCACAGCCGAACATCGACGGTGCGCTAGTCGGCGGGGCGAGCTTGGAAGCATCCTCATTTGCGCGCATGGCTACGGCACTGTCAGGAGGCAATTGACATGAGTGACCCAGCAGTGAACAACTCGAACAGTTCCGGCGCGGCGGAACGACCGATTGCACGCTCGAAGTCGGACGCGCCGTTTACGCGGCAGGCGAGGCCGTCGGGAGCGGGGCCTGTCGCGCTGATCATCCTCGACGGCTTCGGCTGGCGCAGCGAGACCTACGGCAACGCAGTCGCCCAGGCGAAAAAGCCTGTGTTTGACGTACTGTGGGCGAAGTACCCTACGACCACACTGCAGGCGAGCGAGCTTGCCGTCGGTCTGCCCGAAGGGCAGTTCGGGAACTCCGAAGTCGGGCACTCGAACATCGGCGCTGGTCGCATCCTCTACCAGGACCTGACGCGTATCAACCTCGCCGTGAAAAATGGCGACTTCTTTACAAACGAAGTGCTCGTCGCCGCGATGTCGTACGCGCGGAGCGAGGGGAAGTCCTTGCACCTCGCAGGGCTCTTGTCCAATGGCGGCGTGCACAGTCACATCGACCACCTGCTGGCGCTGTTGCGCCTCGCCAAGGAACAAAACGTGCCGCGCGTGTTTGTGCACGCGATTCTCGACGGACGCGACGTGCCGCCGACCACAGGCGTCGGCTTCCTGCGACAGCTGCAGGATGCGATGACGTCTATCGGGACGGGCACAATTGCGAGCGTGTCCGGCCGCTACTACGCGATGGACCGGGACAACCGCTGGCAGCGCACCGAGAAAGCATATCGGGCGATGGTGTACGGTACAGGCGGTCAAGTTGACCAAGTCCGCGACCCCATCTCCGCTGTCGAAGACAGCTATGCGGCTGAGGTGACGGACGAGTTCGTGATCCCGATGTCGATTGTCGACGCATCCGGCAACCCGGTCGGTCCGATTGCGGACGGCGACGCCGTGATCTTCTTTAACTTCCGCCCGGACCGCGCGATTCAGTTGACGGAGGCGCTCACCGCCGAGAGCTTCAGCGGGTTCGACCGCGGCCCATCTCGCCCGCACGTCCGCTACACATCGATGACGCGCTACAGCGACGAGTTCGCAGGTCGGGTCGAGGTCGCCTACGGGCCGACGCAACTGCAGCAGACGATGGGCCAGGTGGTGTCGGAGCACGGCCTTGTGCAGCTGCGCATCGCCGAGACGGAGAAGTTTCCGCACGTGACCTACTTCTACTCAGGTGGGCAGGAGGAGATGTTCCCGGGCGAAGAGCGGATTTTGGTGCCCTCGCCGCAGGTGGCGACATACGACCTGCAGCCGGAGATGAGCGCCTACACAGTTGCCGCCGAAGCCGCCGCGCGCCTGCGCAGCGGGGAAGTGGACGTGATGATCCTCAACTTCGCCAATCCGGACATGGTCGGTCACACGGGCGACTTACAAGCGGCAATCCGTGCCATTGAGGCCGTCGACACCTGCCTCGGACAGGTGCTAGATGCCCTCCAGTCTGTCGATGGTGTAGCACTGATTACGGCCGATCACGGCAACGCGGACATCATGATCGACCCCGACACCGGCGGTCCCTGCACCACGCACACGACGAGTTTGGTGCCGTTCATCCTGACGAAGTCTGGCGTGACGGTGCACCCTGGCATTCTGGCCGACCTCGCGCCGACGATGCTCGACCTGCTCGGCGTTCCGCAGCCTGAGGAGATGACCGGCAAGACGTTGCTCGACCACTGACGCGGGCGGCAGTGGCGGGCGAGTGAGAAGTGCCGCGGCGGCGGGCGGCCGATAGGAGCCTCAGGACGGCTGTGGGGCGCCACAGTTGGTTGTCTCCCAGGGCCGACGGCCCGCGTTGCTTACGCACAAACTCAATCATTCGAAGGAGTGGGTACATATGACGACCGATATTTTTGACATCCAAGCGCGAGAGGTGCTTGACTCGCGCGGAAATCCGACCGTAGAAGTCGATGTGACGCTCGAGAGCGGCGCGCGTGGCCGTGCCATCGTGCCGTCCGGCGCATCGACCGGAGCCAACGAAGCTGTCGAGTTGCGCGACGGCGACAAGTCCCGCTACGGCGGCAAAGGTGTCCTCAAGGCTGTGCAGAACGTGAACGAAGTCATCGCGCCAGAGCTCATCGGTGAGGACGCGGGTGACCAGATCGCGATCGACCGTGCGCTCATCGCCCTCGATGGCACGCCGAACAAAGGCAAGCTCGGCGCCAACGCCATCCTCGGTGTCTCCATGGCTGTGGCCAAGGCTGCCGCCGACGAGCTCGGCCTGCCGCTTTACCACTACCTCGGCGGCTTCACCGCGCGTACGCTGCCGACGCCTATGATGAACATCCTGAACGGCGGTAAACACGCCGACAACACCGTCGACATCCAGGAGTTCATGGTCGTGCCGCACGGCGCGCCGAGCTTTCGGGAAGCGCTGCGGATGGGCACCGAGATCTTCCACACGCTCAAATCCGTGCTGAACAGCAAGGGCCTTGCGACCACCGTCGGCGACGAGGGCGGCTTTGCACCGAATCTGAAAACGAACGAAGAGGCCATAGCACTCATCGTTGAAGCGATCGAGAAGGCAGGATACAAGCCGGGCGAACAAGCGTCGATCGCGCTCGATCCCGCTTCCTCCGAGTTCTACAAGGACGGCAAGTATGTGATGGCTGGCGAAGGTGTGACACGCACGTCCGACGAGATGATCGCGTACTACGAGTCGCTGCTTGGCAAATACCCGATCATCTCGCTCGAAGACGGCCTCGCCGAGGACGATTGGGAAGGTTGGGCGAACCTGACGAAGGCGCTCGGCAACAAATTGCAACTCGTCGGCGATGACCTGTTCGTGACCAACACAGAGTTTCTCGCACGCGGCATCCGTGAGGGTGTGGCGAACTCCATCCTCGTAAAAGTGAACCAGATTGGCTCTCTGACTGAGACCTTCGAGGCGATGGAGATGGCGAAGCGTGCCGGATACACGGCCGTTGTCTCACACCGCTCTGGCGAGACCGAAGACGCGACCATCGCCGATATCGTCGTCGCCGTCAACGCCGGGCAAATTAAGACTGGGGCACCGAACCGCACCGACCGCGTCGCGAAGTACAACCAGTTGCTGCGCATCGAAGAGGAACTCGCCGACGCCGCCGTCTTCGCGGGTCGATCCGCCTTCGCACACCTTGGCTAATAAATTTCCAAGTTTTCGTTTTGTCGAATGGGGTGGCGCGTGGTAGACTGGCACTAGCATGTGCCGGCAGAGGCCGTGACCACATTGGAAACGGCTTTGCGCGGTTGGATAGTGAGGGATGTACCCGTGATGCAAGTAGCGAAGATTGCCCTTGTTGTGCTGTCTGTCCTTTTAATCACTGTCATTTTGCTGCAGTCCGGCCGCAGCGCTGGTCTGTCTGGCGTGATCACCGGCGGCAGCGATCAGGTGACAAACCGCCGCCCGAAGGGCATGGACTCTCTGCTCGCGAAGGTGACGGTCGTGGTTGCCACCCTGTTTTTCTTGGTGACGCTCGCCATCGCGTATCTAAACGCACACCCGAACCTGAAACTGTAACGATCACGGTTCGCACACACCCTGATACACACCGAGCAAGCGCCGTCTCCTGCAGACG
Source organism: Bacillota bacterium (assembly GCA_021816665.1). Taxonomy (GTDB): domain Bacteria; phylum Bacillota; class Bacilli; order Alicyclobacillales; family Alicyclobacillaceae; genus Alicyclobacillus_L. Next base: position 6,790 of record JAKAXI010000091.1, read on the forward strand.
GCGCTGTCTGTATATCGGCCATAACGGGTGCTGAATGGAGCTTGTGAGTATGTCGAATCAGCGCATATTTTGATTCCGCGCCAGGCTGAGTACATGCGCCGGTCAATGCCTATACTATGGAGACGAGTAGGGTTTTCGGGTTTGACCGGTGCAAACCTTCATACCGTGGACGCCGGGAACCACCGCGGCTCGCAGATGCGAGCGCAGAGAGAAGGGTTTTTTTGAAAGAATCACTGATTGAATACATGCGCCACGACGCTTACCGCCCGCTGACCGTGCAGGAGTTGGCCGAGGCGTTTGACGTCGAAGGCGGCGACGGATTTCGCGACTTTATCAAACTGTTGAACCAGCTCGAGGAAGCAGGCGAGGTGGTGCGCACGCGCACGAACCGCTACGGCGTACCCGAGCGGATGAACCTGGTCGTCGGCCGGTTGCAGGTGAAGGCGCGCGGCTACGGCTTCTGTCAGCCAGAGGCGACAGGGGAGCCGGACGTGAGA
>JAKAXI010000092.1 GCA_021816665.1 Bacillota bacterium
AGCAAGAGAAGCGCAGGAGCAGAGTGGCACCGGGGCAAAATGAGAGTCTTGCAAGTCCGAGGTGGTTAAAAGCCTGCCTGAATACTAGGTTTACGCGAATGGCCGTCCGCTACGGGCGGCCTTTTTCTGGCCATCCGCTGGCTCCGATCGGTAGGGAACCACCAAATTAGGAAAGTTACACATATTTTATAGAATGGTGTGCTAATATATGGAATAGAGTGGGTTTGGTTTTTACTCACGGGAAGAGGGGACGCTAAATGGCCGGAATTCGCCAAGTAATCAGCACACTCACGCAGGAAGGACAGGAACTGCTGGGCCCTGAGGTACTCGCCTATCACTTTCCAGACAATTCGATCATGAACGGGTCCTTGTTGACGGTGGAAAGCAATCACTTCGCAGTGCTCAAATCTCGCGGCGCAATTATGGATGTCTACGACACTGGGCAGTATACGATAAAGACGCCGGACAGACCGCTGATTGGCACGTTTCAGCAAGCGTTTTTCGGCGGCAACAGTCCGTGGCAATACGAGGTCATCTACATCAACCGAGCCAAGCTGATTCTCGAGGTAGCCGGCATCGCCTACTCGCGCGAGATGGCCGAAATGGGCTACCACGTTAGTTGCTATGTACACGTAGACTCGAAGGAGGACGCGCTGAAGCTCGTCCAGCACATGCCAATTGCGGGGCATCACGTGACGATGAAGGAAGTCAATGCGTACGCGGGTCCTGTCATCGAGCAGTCGATCAACAAAATTGTCCAGTTGACACAACTCGAGCGGGTCAACGAAAAGATGCCGGACATCATTGAGTTGGTGAAAGACCACCTGCAGACGTTCCTCTCGGTCTACGGACTGACGCTGAACGACGTAAAGGCGCTCGTGTTCCCGAAGGATGACCGGATGAAGGAACTGATCGCACTGCGCGCCTTTGGTTTGTCCGAATTGGATGCCGTTCGCTACTACACTGCAATGCTGATGGCGCAGCGAGGCATCGTCTCTGCACCGAACATGGCGGTTGGCAAGCCGTACTACGTGGGGAATCCGCTGATGGGTCTCGACGCCATGGGGGAGACGACCACGAATGGGCCGACTAAGTAGGTACGGGATTACACTGGCCCCTTCGGGGGTCATCACTGGGCTCCTCAAAGGAACGCTTGACCTGTGGAGCTACGACTACAAAAATCCCGCGAATGCCTTTCGGGATCAAAGCGTCCGACTGCGAAACCTGTGCGACGACGCGTTGAGTCAGTACGCGTCCCAACTGCAAACTGAGCTGCACAACCTGCGCCAGCATCTGCCGCAGCCGACGCGGGAAAATCCGTATCCGCCGATGGAGGGGCTGGAGTCGGTCAAGGCGATGGAGAGCTACATTCGCGACATTGAAGCGCTGCGCATCCAAATTCGGTCAGCGGTGAGCCCACCGAACGAATTTGTGACGCGCAGCCAGTGGGAAAACGAACAGTTCCTCGGCGATCTCACCGCGATCGACCGGGACCTGCTGCGGGCCTTGACAACCGTCGATGAAGACAGTTTAGCGGAAGTGCATCGCATTCTTGCGCGCCGGGAAGAGCGAGTGCGGGCCTATGTCGCGCACTGACACCTGACCGATACTTCAGTTTTGCTCATATCTTGTTTTTTAGCACGGCATATCACCATGCCGTGCTTTTCTGTGTCGTACGCAGCGTTCTGGCCACCACTGTTCGTGAACCAGACAGGAGCCATGTTTTTGTAAATTCTGCGTAGACATCATAGAAGATGGACAAGAGGAAACAGACGGGCAACACCCGTGAGGACAAGGAGGAACGAGAACCGTGATTGAGGCCAAGCTCGGGCATCCACTTGGGCTACACACCCGTGTGGCAGCCACAGCGGTAGACATTTTGTCGCGGCAAGTCTCCCCACACCAATTGAATCACGTATATCTCCACGCGCGCGGTCAGCGGGTTCTGTTTACGGACTTGATGGCCGTCACTGCCTTGCGGTTGCAGGCGGGTGAGCGGGTGGGACTGTCTTTGGAGGACGGAGACGAACACAGCTTGGTCCCAATTGCCAGGTATTTAGAACACCACGTGCAGAACGTGGGAGAAGACTCAACCGTGGACGAACGGATTCAGCAGGCGATGCTCACCGGTCAAGCCATTCTCGACAACATGAGTTTTGGTGTGCTTGTGGTGAATACGCGGAATCAAATCAGCTTTGTCAACGAGTGGATTGTGGAGCGTTTGGGCGTGCCCGACCCCAATCGGGTTCTGGGCAAATCCAGCCACGACGTCGTGCCGGAGTCCCAATTACATTTGGTGTTGGAGTCGGGACAAGCGCTGGCACCCATTAAGCATATGATCGGGAAAACGCTTGTTCTGACCACTTCCAGTCCGGTGTTTGCCAACGGACATTTGTGCGGAGCCATGAGTACCTCTCAGGATATCTCCACTTTGGAACAGATGGCAGAAGAACTGGAGATGGTGCGCGCCCTTAAGGAGCAGTACGACTTGGTGTTCAAACACGTGGGCGACGGCATCTGCGTGACCGACATGGACGGAACCATTCGACTCATCAATCCAGCCTACGAAACCCTTCATGGTGTGCACGCTGAGGACCTGCTGGGGCGTTCGGTGTTCGACGTGTCGCCAAACGGGCTGCGTGCCAGTGTACTTCGCTCGGGCACTCCACAGCGAGCTAAAGTGCGGGCGAAAGACCACGGTGTTCGGTTTGTCGCAGACGTCAGTCCAATCTCTGTCGAAGGGCAGTTACGCGGGACTGTCTCCGTTACCCGCAGCCTGTCGGAGGTCGAGCAACTGCTTGCACAGATTCAGGAATTGCAACAGGAGACACAGTACTTGAAGGAGGAACTGTCTAGACGAGAACGCCTTGGCCAAGCGTTCGAACACATGATTGGGTCGAGCGGCATCTTCCGAGACTGCTTGGCGATGGCGAACCGAGCCGCTCGCACGACCACAACCGTGCTGTTGACTGGACAGAGTGGCACTGGAAAGGAACTCGTGGCCCGTGCGGTCCACTGTGCCAGCGACCGGGCGCAGGGGCCGTATATCCGCGTGAACTGTGCGGGTATCCCGGTACCTCTGATTGAGAGTGAGTTGTTCGGACACGAGCGTGGAGCATTTACCGGCGCAATTTCCATGCGCAAAGGAAAGTTTGAGTTGGCGCAGAACGGGACCATTTTTCTCGATGAGATCGGAGAGTTGCCCCTAGAAGTGCAAGCAAAGCTGCTGCGTGTGTTGCAGGAGCGCGAGGTGGAGCGGATCGGCGGCCGGGACCCGATTCCGCTTAACGTTCGAGTGATCTGCGCCACCAACCGCGACCTAGAATCGCAGTTGATGGCCGGGCAGTTCCGCGAAGACCTGTACTACCGGATCAACGTCCTGCGCATCCATTTGCCTCCGCTTCGCGAACGCAAGAGTGACATCCGTGAACTGGCAGAGTTTTTCATCCGCGAACTGGCTTTCGCGATGCATAAGCCGACGAAAGGCTGTACTGCGGACGTCATGGCAGCACTCGAAAGCTACCGTTGGCCGGGTAATGTCCGGGAACTTCGCAATGTGGTCGAACGGGCACTGAATTTGTGCGACGGACTGTGGATCACGACCGACCACCTGCCGCCAGCACTTTTGGCGCCGGTGTCGGGCCCGACATCTGATACGCGCATGGTTGACGCGCGGCAGGAAGCCCGTGAGTCGTTACTTCCTCTTGCAGAATATGAACGTCGTATTATTGCACGTGCTCTGGAACTGTATCCCAGCTTTCACGCGGCGGGTAAAGCACTCGGGATCAGTCATAAGACGGTGGCACGCAAGGCGCGCTCGTTTGGGTTGGTCACTATGGCCCAAGAGGGTTGGGTCAAAGTGACCCGGTCTGGCCCTTTTGACCCGGCATGAAAGCAAGCATGGCCGTGCGCTCTGTGAGGTTTGCGTCTGGCACGGCTCTTGCTACTCCCTTGTGCAGGAGGTGATAGACATTGTGAAAGTGTATGTGAACAGCGCGTCTGGCGTGGACGGAGAACTTGGCACCAACCCACTTCAGGTTGCACAAGCGATACGGGCTTGTCCGACAGACAACCAAATTGCAGTTTTCTGCGACATCGGCAGTTCAATTATGAGTTTTGAAACGGCCTGCGACTTGTTATCGAACCTTAATCACTGCCAATTTCGACTGGTGGACGCACCTCTCGTGGAGGGCTCGATTGCTGCGGCTGTGGAAGCGAGTCTCGACGGAGATTTGGAGAGCGTTGTACGAGCAGCGATGCGGGCGCACGGTCTGCGCAAGCTATCACAATAATCGGTTCTCTTGCTGTCGGGGGAATCAGGGTCAGCGCGGTGAGAAGCGGGACCGGAGGCAAGGGTAGGGAAAGCAATGAACGCAAGGGAGGGGACGGCATGGCGAATCGGTACGTCTTGGCATTCGACCAGGGGACCACGAGTTCGAGGGCCATTTTGTTCGACGAGAATGGGGCGATTGTCGGGACCGCACAGAAGGAGTTTACCCAGATTTACCCCAAACCGGGCTGGGTGGAGCACGATGCCATGGAAATCTGGGCGACTCAGAGTGGCGTAGCGCGCGAAGTGCTCGAGCGCTTTGGCGTGTCGCCGTCGGAAGTGGCCGCCATCGGCGTGACAAACCAGCGTGAGACGACGGTAATTTGGAACCGGATGACGGGGAAGCCGATCCACAACGCCATTGTATGGCAGGACAGACGGACAGCGGACATCTGCGACGCTCTGACGGCGAACGGGTGGGCAGAGCCGTTGCGTGACAAGACGGGGCTGGTGGTGGACGCTTATTTCTCTGGCACGAAGGTTAAGTGGCTACTCGACCACGTCGATGGCGCTCGGGAACTCGCAGAAAAAGGGGAACTGTGCTTTGGCACAGTGGACTCCTGGCTGATCTGGAACCTGACCCGTGGCAAGGTCCATGTGACTGATTATACGAATGCGTCCCGGACGCTCTTGTTTAACATCCATGAGTTGAAGTGGGACGACGAGGTGCTGCAGGAACTGGACATTCCGACAAGTATGCTGCCGGAGGTACGCTCTTCGAGCGAGGTCTACGGGTACACGGATGAGCATACGTTCGGTGGCGCGAAGATTCCGATCGCTGGCATCGCAGGCGACCAACAAGCCGCGTTGTTCGGGCAGATGTGCGTTGAGCCTGGAATGGTCAAGAACACCTATGGCACTGGCTGTTTCATGCTCATGAATACAGGCGAAAAGGCGGTCAAGTCCGAGGCGGGCTTGCTCACGACGATAGCCTGGGGACGGGGCGGCAAGGTTGAGTATGCACTCGAAGGCAGCATCTTTATCGCAGGCGCAGCGATTCAGTGGCTTCGGGACGGCCTGCGCTTTATCGACACAGCGCCCGACTCGGAGTACTTTGCCGGAAAGGTTACGGATTCAGACGGGGTTTACGTGGTCCCTGCCTTTGCCGGACTCGGCGCGCCGTACTGGGATATGTACGCGCGCGGTGCAATGTTTGGTCTGACTCGCGGTACTACCAAACAGCACATCATCCGGGCAACGCTGGACTCGCTCGCGTACCAGACCAAAGACGTGATTGACGCGATGCAGCGTGACTCCGGGATCACACTGAAGGCCCTGCGGGTCGACGGCGGTGCGGTCGCCAACAACCTTTTAATGCAGTTTCAGGCCGATTTGCTGGGTGTGCCTGTCGAGCGGCCGCAGGTGACTGAAACGACTGCCCTCGGTGCAGCGTACCTCGCTGGGCTGGCAGTCGGAGTCTGGGGAATGGATGACTTGAAGCGGCATGCAGCCATCGACCGAGTCTTTGAACCGTCGATGGATGATGCGGAGCGGGCGCGCCTCTACAGTGGGTGGAAGCGAGCAGTAGAGCGCACGGTCGGGTGGGCGAAGGAATCGTAGCCGTCATACGCGATCAAGTACAGGGGCGCAGCTACGAAACTGCGTAAGGGACGGATTTTCGTCCAACTGTTGAACGGCAGGAGGGGTCGAGATGGCAACGAGGATTGGCAAGACAGGCTGGCGCGCCACCGTGTGGGGGGAACTGCTGGCTGAATTCTTGGGGTCGTTTGTGCTCATCGCGTTTGGAGCCGGCGTGGTGGCAGTGGCGGTTGTCGGGTTGACGGAATCGGGCCGCACTTCGGTCATCTTCGCAGGCGCCGGAGGTTGGTTGCTCATCACATGGGGCTGGGCTATGGCCGTTGCCATGGCCGTGTACGTCGCTGGCGGAGTTTCTGGTGCTCACATCAACCCTGCAGTGACATTTGCTTTTGCGATCAAGGGTGACCTTCCGTGGAAGAAGGTCATTCCATACTGGATCTCGCAGGTTGTCGGTTGCTTTGCGGGTGCAGCACTTGTCTATGTGGACTACTTTCACGCCATCAATGCCTGGAACGCAGCGAATCACGTCGTCTCCCGGGGTTCGTCCGGAGGTCTCACGACATTCAGCATTTTTGCCACGTTCCCTGCGCAGTACTTCCACGGTAACATGTTTGGGCCGTTCCTGGACCAAGTCATTGGTACGTTCTTCCTGGTCCTCTTTGTTCTCGCAATTTCCGATAGTAAGAACAGCGGAGTGATGGCAAACCTAGGACCGTTTATGGTCGGCATGGCGGTCGCCGCCATCGGCATGTCGTTTGGCGTTGACGCAGGGTACGCGATCAATCCCGCCCGTGATTTCGGTCCGCGACTGTTTACGTGGCTCGCAGGGTGGGGGCACAACGCCTTCCCTGGGCCGTTCGGGTACTGGTGGGTGCCGATTGTCGGCCCACTCGTTGGGGCTGCCATCGCGGTCTGGATCTACCGGTGGTTTATCAGCAAAACGTTGGATGCGCGGCAACAGCAGGCAAGTTGAACGGCAATATTTGAGGGCTGTCAATGCAACGGTGATTTCGCTCGACGATGCACCCAAGGGATACACAGACTTTGACAGCGGGGTGGCGCGCAAGTCTGTTATTGACCCACATGGGCTGATTCGAAAGTAAGGACGCAAGACGGTATGATTCTACCAATTCGGGACCCTGCTTGATGGGAGCAGGGTCCGCACGCAGTATGCTCCTTCCGCACCTGGTGCACTAGAGGACGAGCACAGAACTAGCAATGAAACATAGAATCGAATATGCAGACACTGGAATCGGATTCTGTGTTTAAAAATACAGATATAACACAGCACACGTACAGTCCCAACAGAACGGGGGAGTTGCTGTGGCAGATGAAACTCTGAGCGTTTTACGCCAGATTATGATCAACCAAGCGTTGGAAAACGGAGA
>JAKAXI010000093.1 GCA_021816665.1 Bacillota bacterium
TCCGGCATCTGCGGAAACCTCGCGGAAGTGTTGATCGGCAGCCACCAGGCGGTCAGCATGGGTGCGTCTGGGGCCATCATGGGCGTATTTGGGATCGCGCTCCTCATGGCGCTGCACAAAAACCTCTCGAGAGGCGTGCTCTATCAGTTGTTGTTTTGGCTCGTGCTCAACTTTGCCATCGGATTTTCTACGACGGGCATCGGCAACATCGCTCACATCGGTGGGCTGCTGACCGGGGGCATCGTGACGGAGCTTGTGGTTTACCGTCGATCCCGACAGTTTTGGACGTGGCTGCTTGGCCTTGCGACACTGCTTGCCACCTTGGGATTGGCTTCTACCATCGCTTATGGAGGAACAGTCGACACGGGGACGAGCGTGTCGCACCTGATTTCCGACCAAAACCAGTTGGTGGTGATTGAGAGAGATACGGTGAATGCATTTAACGGCGCCGCCAACGGGGGCACATCTGCTGCAAGTGCGCTGCAGACGTACATGAAAGAGCAGCGGTCCCTGGCGGCGTTGATGGCGGTCAGCGAATCGCACCGAAAGCAGGCCCCGAAACCGTTGGTCCCCGTGTTCGACAAGCTGTATCTAAGCGAGTCGGCCTGGTCAAAGGGGTTGGCACTGCTCATACAAAGCGGCGGACAGGCGAACTCGGCGACGTATCCTCGGGTTACGCAGTTCTTTAACCAGTCAGTAGCAGCGGACAACGCAATGTACAAACTGGCGCAGCCCTACGGAGTGCAGCGGGCGGGCGGGTAGGCGCTGACGTTGAGGACAGTCCTCTTGTCGCTTTGTGTCCTCGTACAGGTTTAGGTCAGCTTATATCCTCGGAGCACACAATTAAACCCCTCTGTAAAGGCTAGTATCCCCACCGAGGAAACTATTACCGGAAGGTTTCTCCTTTCTCAAGACGAACCCGGATATATGGGAGAAGAGATCTGCAACGGTAAAACATATCTCTCCCGGCACAACATCTCTCAGCCTGTGGGTGATTGCCAAGAAGATCGATGTATTACATATTACCCACCTTATAGAGGGAAGGAGACTTACATGAACCCCATCCGACGCCTAACGATTGCAGGATTGGCCGCTTTCACACTATTGACCCCAACAGCTTTTGCAGGAACTACTCATCAAGTCGTTGAGACAAACCATGGTTGGGTGGCGTACCACAGCGAGGCAAAACTCTCGAGTCCAGTACGAGGACGTCTCGATCTTGGACAAGAAGCACCACTTGTCAAGAAGGCGAACGCTTATTGGTATGAGATTGACGTCAATGGACGTGATGTCTACATCACCACCAACCGCAACTATACGCATGTTGCGAACATCACCTCGTCAACTCCAGTCACAACGCCAGCACCAGCACCCACTTCGACGCCGGCTTCATCACAAGACGTGATTCACGTGACCGCCGGAAATGGTGTCCCGGTGACCATCAACCTGTCAGGCGACACTACCGCACAACAGGCACTGATTAAAGCGGGCTTGACACAGCTCGGAGTTCCATACAAGTGGGGGACACAAGAAGCCAATGTCGGCTTCGACTGTAGCAACTTCGTCGCTTGGATGTACAAGCAGATCGGAATTTTATTCAGCGGTTCGTCTGTCTATCAACGCTTCCACGTTGGTTCGCCAGTGATGATTGACGCCACCGACAAGACCAAGTACCTGCAACCGGGCGACTTGTTGTTCTTTGCGAATGCCGCAGCGCAAAACGGGCAAGGCCATGTCGGAGTGTATATTGGCAACGGTTTAATCATTCAGGAAGGCGGCGGACGTGGCAAAGTCACAGTCGAGTCGTTGAACAACAGCCGTGCATGGTTCGGGCGCTCCCTTGTGTTCGCAAGACGCGTGCTACAGTAACGAGTCATGTCGCGTTTTACGAACTCTACGACTTTCTACGAGCTCTACGAACCAGCGCTTATGGGCTGCACTAGCCAGGTACACGAATTGACCTATGCAGACTGGTAGCGGCTGCGGACGACTAAATCTCTACCATCCCGCGCTTCGCAGCCAACACCACGGCCTGCGTTCTGTCGAACACGCCGAGTTTGCTGAGGATGTGGCTGACGTGGACTTTGACCGTTTTCTCGCTGATCCCGAGTGCTCCCCCAATTTCCTTATTGGACAGACCACGTGCCATGGCTTGGAGGACATTGAGCTCGCGGTCGGTTAAGGGCTCTGCGGCGGCGGAACCTTCAACTGCACGTTCTGACACCCGCGCCACAGGCTCCGACTGATTCGCCTGTGTCGCAGCCCATGCCGTTTGCTCCATTACCATACGTCCGGTTGCCGCCTGACGAATGCCCCCGAGCAAGAGGTCAGGCGGCACGTCTTTGTGTAAATACCCAACGGCTCCAGCCCTCAGTGCAGCAATCGCACTCTCGCTGTCCTGAAACGATGTGAGGGCGAGCAGTTTGAGGCTCGGCCGTAGTTCGCGCAGACGCCGAATGGCCTCGACCCCGTCGACTGGCCCTGGCATCTTCAGATCCATCACAACCACATCGACGGCCAAACGCGCGTCTTGCAGCACTTGCACGGCCGCCTCGCCAGTGGCGAGTTCGCAGACCACCTCGATGTCATCTGCCAATTGCAGAAACGCGCGCAATCCTTCGCGCACGACCGGGTGGTCGTCGACAATGGCGATGCGGATGTGGGTGTTCTCCTCGCTCATTGGCTCAGCCCTCCAGAAGCATCATACGGAATGTCAATCACCACGCGGGTACCGCGGCCCAGTTGCGCGTCAATCGCAACTGCCCCACCGATAGCAGCCGCCCGCTCCACCATCGTACGTGTGCCGAGTCCCGTGCCAAGTGCAGCGAGCGGGCAGCCAATGCCGTCGTCCACGACCGTGATCCGCAATTTGTCGTCCGCTGTGTCAACCAACACCCGAATCGATTCCGCGTTCGCGTGCTTGAGCGCGTTGTGCAGGGCTTCATCGACAATCGCGAGCAGCGTTGCACGCACGACTGGCGCAGGCTCTGGCACGGTTGATCCCGGAAGTACCAACTCAACCTTTGGTTTCGGCTGCATGGCTAAAGTTGCAACTCGCACCTGCAGGTCTGTGATGAGTGATGCCTCTTCATCAAGGCGGCGTAGCGCCCGCACTAAATCGCGCATCTCCTGCTGGCTCTCGGACAACAGTTGACCGACCCGCGCCACAGTCACCTCGGCGTCCCGGCTGTGCAACTCCATCTGTGCAGTTGCAGTCCGAATCAGAAGTTGCGCCGAGAACAGGCGCTGACTGACGGAGTCGTGAAGTTCTGCCGCAATACGGTGCCGTTCCTCGAGGTAGGCGTGGCGCATCGCCTGCACATGCGCGTCCGCACCGGCGTACGCGGCGGCGAGCTGCCAGGCAAACGCGTCGAGGAGTTCCCGGTCCGCCTCGCCAAACGCGTTTGGCAGCGGGCTCTCCAACCGAAGCTCGAACGTCGTCAGCGGGAGCGGTGTCGACACGGCGCTGTACGCCCTCGCCAAGAGGATGCTGTCGCAGTCAGGGGCAGGCGAGGCTTGACTATCTGCCACTTCGGCTACAGTGACCGTGTAGACATACGCGCCTTCGTCTTCATTGGCATCCGGCTTTGCTTCGGCCACCGCGACAATCTCCGCCGCATAAGCGCGATCGATGCTCGTTACCCCGCACGCTGCATAGCCGAATCTCTCGACGAACGACTCAAGCGCACGCTGCAAAAGCGCCTCCGGTGGAGTCGTGCCGATCCAGGCCGCCGCAATCTCCGCCAGTTGCTGCAGGCGTGTCGCCTTGTCGCGCTCCTGTTGGAAGAGGCGGGCGCGATCGACTGCCACAGCGACCTGCTGCCCGACCGTCTGCAGAAACGCGAGTGCCGCTTCGTCAAACACGGTGCGTCCCGGAGCAGCGAGGTTCAGAATTCCCAGCGGCTTGCCTTTACTGCGCAGCGGAATGCTGGCGTGAAAGTGCAGGTTGCCCGTATCGCCAACGGCCGACTTGAGCCGACTGCAGCGGACGATGTTGACCGCTTCACCGAGTTTGCCTTCCACGAACTGTTCCTGACACTCGCACCACCCGGTCCGCAGCCTCACCTGCTGACACTCGTCGAGCGCGGGCGGGAGCCCACTCGCGCCGACCTCGACAAACGACCGCTTGTGTTCGTCGAAGCGGAAGGCCCATGCGGTCTCGAGCCCGAGTGCATCGCCGAGCATCGGCAGAATCGCCTCCATCGCGGCGGAGATATCGTTCGCCTGGTTGAGCGCCTCCGCGATGTCGCGGAACACCTTCATCCGGTTTGGCGTCTGTTGAAAGCCGCGTTGCTCCATGCAGATCCTCCTAAAATCCCGCTCGATCCCGTTCCACGTATTTCAAGTTTACACTACAAAATCAGGTTGGAGTCTCCGAACTCGTGCCACAGGTACTCGCGCTCAATCGCCTCTTCATACGCCGCCCGCAGCCAATCGGGCCGCACGAAGGCGTACAGCATCGCCAGGTGACTTGTGGCATCGTCGTGCAGACCAGTGATGAGGCTCGTGACAGTCGGAACCGGATTGTCCGGCGTGATCACGATGGTCGTCCAGCCAGACTTTCCTGCGACGACAGGCCGCTCTGCGTCCGTCGCTGCTGCCAGGGCGCGCACCACAGTGGTTCCTGCTGCGATGACGCGACGCCCCTCCCGGTTCGCCCGATTGATGGCGTCCGCCGTCGCGTCCGGCACGCTGAACCACTCGGGCAAAAATGGGTGCTCTGCGAGCGGTCCCGTCACCTCGTGGCTCGACACGCCCGTGTGCAGTGTGACGTCGGCGATGATCACGCCTTTTTTACTGAGCGCCGCCACGACACGGTCGCTGAACGGCCGCGCAGCAGATGGCATCTCCGCCGAACCGGGGTGTTTTGCGAACACGGTCTGATACGCCTCGATGCCTGGCTTAGACAGCAGATAGCCGTAGCGAATCGGCTGTCCCGACAGTTCTGCCAACCGCCACAGGTCGTCTTTCGCCTCTACGTACCACAGGCGGCTATGTGGGTGAAAGCGGCCAATGACTGCGGCGTGGACACCGCCGATGAGCAACTCATCCCCTGTCTCGAATGAACGCGCATCCGCTTCGCCTGCAGCTGTTCTGCGTTCGATGACGAAGGTGCGTGGCGTAATGCGGAGAGCGACATGAATCCGCAGAGGAGCACCCGTTTTGACGGTCATCGCGGCTAGACTGGCTGGAAGCGTTTGCGATGTGTTGACGACAAGCACGTCGCCGGGATTGAGGTAATCCGCGATCTGGTGAAATCGCACATGTTCCGTCTTCCCTGTGTCTTTTTTCAGGACCAGGAGCCGTACCTCGTCGCGGTTGAGCCCACGCTCCTCTGGTGTAGTCGTCGCAGGCAGTGTCGGCGCCGACAGGTGCAGGGACAAGTCGTAGGATTTACTTCGAGCCGAACTCGCTGAGATTCGTTCATTGCACAGCTCCACGTCGTTTTGAAGGTACGCCATCACCCGTTCACCTCCACAAGTCCATCTCGTGTCACTTGCAGCCGGGCACCGCTCGAAAATGGAAATTTCTCTTCGCCTTTCAACGGATGAAATAGTGGTAGCAACGCAGCGGCGACCACGGCGGGGGAAGCCAGGCCTTCCGCGTCTGGATCGGCGGCACGGTGCATGGCGGTGTTCATGTCGCCGGGATCGACACTATGAACCTGTATCCCCTGGTCAGCGAGTTCAGCAGCGAGCGTTTTGTGAAACAGGTCGAGCGCTGCTTTCGATGCACCGTATACACCCCAGCCCGGATAGCCACCGACCGCCGCGTCGCTTGAGATTCCAAGGATGAGGCTCTGCGTCTGTTTCGCAAGGTGTGGTACAACAAGCCGGATGAGCTGCAGCGGCGCAAAGACGTTGACGTCGAACACCCGCGCTTCATTTTCGGTCGTACTGTCCGTCACGCTTGGCATCGGCAAAAGGCCGAGCGTTGAAGCGTTGTTGACCACGGCGTCGATGCGCCCAAACGTCGCCGCTGTCTTAGCAATCAACGTTCGTTGAAAATCGCGATCGGCCACGTCTCCCGCCATGGCGAGCACCTGAGCATCCTGGTTCTGAACCGTGATGACTGTGCCGCTCGCCTGTACCTTCTCGGTTCGGCGGGTCAGCAGCACCCGGGCCGCCTCAACGTCCGCCCCGGTTCGCGCGCACAGAGACACGGCAAACCCATCGCTCAGCAACGCGTGTGCCAGTGCCAGGCCAAGCCCCTGGGTTCCGCCCGTAATGACAACGACTGGTGTGTTGGATTGCCTGTGGACCTTCGCATCCACTGTAGTCATGTGAAGTCCTCCTCCTCGTGCTTCCACCTCGCTGACTGGCGTTAGGGCAGGTCCCGCGCCAATCAACCTTGTGTCAAGAGCGTAAATCGAGGAGGGGGTGTGAAGCGTCTGCGCAAAGTCGTAGTCGGCCTACAACTTTGGTCGTAAGACGAAGTAGGGACGATGCGAGGGAAAGGCCGCAGTTCGTGCGACGCAACTGACTTCACGAAGTTGCCACAGGATCGGCACAGAACCCTCAAGACTCGGTCGAGATTGAGTGTTTACAGCGAATTGAGCGGCATGGATGATAAAAATAAGCAAAATTGATCTTGCAGAGTGGTGAACGGTATGACGACTTATTGGACGATGGTCCTTAGCCTGGGGCTTGTTCTCCTGTTCGGCTTTGGCATTTTGAAGCTGTACACCAAACTTGAAAAACTTGCGCATGAAGATGCGCCGCCGGTCGCTGCGAGCACAGGGCCCGTGACAAATAGGCGAGACGCCCCGTTCTCACTTATCGTCTCGCGCCGAACCATGCAGTCCGCATTAGGTGTGATGTGGTTACTTGACGGAATTTTTCAACTGAAACCCCAGATGTTCAGCCAAGCGTTTGTCCAGCAGGTGATACTCCCTACAAGCGAAGGACAACCTGTGTGGATCTCGGCGATTATCCACTGGGGCGCCCACTTGGTTGCGGGCCATCTCGTCGTCTGGAATTCACTGTTTGCTCTTATTCAACTGGCACTCGGAGTGGCCCTCATTTTCGATTTGAAAGTAAGGCAAGTTATCGTGGCGTCACTCATCTGGAGCGGCATTGTCTGGATTTTTGGCGAAGGTACCGGTCAACTCTTGACGGGTCAAACGCTTTTGCTGAACGGAGCGCCTGGCGCCGTGGTCGTTTACGCGCTCGTGGGAATTGCG
>JAKAXI010000094.1 GCA_021816665.1 Bacillota bacterium
CCGGTTCCATGCCCTGGTCGATATACAACGCACCGATAAACGCCTCGAATTCATCGGCGAGCAGTTCCGGACGCTCGCGACCGCCTGACCGCTCTTCTCCTTTGCCGAGCCGTACGTACTGATGGAACCCAAGACGGCGGGCAAACCGGACTAGTGCGGGCTCGCAGACAATCGCTGCCCGCATGCGCGTCAACTCGCCTTCCGGCAAGTCTGGACGGGCACGGTACAGGTGGTCGCTCACGACAAGTTCGAGCACAGCATCACCGAGAAATTCCAACCGTTCATTGTCTTCCATCGCTGACTTTCGGTGTTCGTTGCGGTACGAGGCATGTGTAAATGCCTGCTTCAGCAGGGCAACAGACTGAAAAGTCACGCCAGCGCGCGCCTGAAGCTCCTCCCACTGATTCAACATAACCCCAACTCCTTATGCACAAACCACCCATCAGATCGCAGGGTCACATGGGCCTGATAAGAAAAACCCCCGGCTCACGCCGGGGATGCGCCAGTAAACGGCCCTGCGCCTACTCCGCGTACTTGCGGAAGATGAGCGACGCGTTGTGGCCCCCGAACCCAAACGAATTAGACATCGCCGTGTTTACCGTCGCCTCTCTGGCGTGGTTCGGGACATAGTCCAGATCGCAGTCGGGATCCGGTGTTTCGTAATTAATTGTAGGTGGAATAATGCCTGCTTGAATGGTCCTCAACGTCGCCACGGCTTCGACCCCACCCGCGGCACCCAGCAGGTGCCCTGTCATGGACTTGATCGAACTGATCGCAACGCGATACGCGTGTTCACCAAAAGACCGTTTGACTGCCATCGTCTCAAACTTGTCATTCAAGTCTGTAGACGTTCCGTGAGCATTGATGTAGTCAATGTCAGACGGTTGCAAACCAGCGTCGTCTAGCGCCATATTCATGGCCATACTTGCTCCGCGCCCTTCTGGAGCAGGCGCTGTGATGTGGTGAGCGTCACCAGTTAAACCGTAGCCGATAATCTCACCGAGGATCGTCGCACCTCGCCCGAGCGCATGCTCAAGGTCTTCGAGAACGACGACACCTGCGCCTTCACCCATGACGAAACCGTCGCGGTGTGCGTCAAACGGCCTCGACGCCCGCTCGGGATCATCATTGCGAGTCGACAGTGCTTTTGCGTTACTAAAGCCAGCAAGCGCTATGTCGACAATCGCTGCTTCTGAGCCGCCAGCGATCATGACGTCCGCTACACCTCGCTGAATCAGCTTGTACGCGTCGCCAATCGCATGTGAGCCGGACGAACAGGCGGTGACCGACGTGCTGTTCGGTCCGCGCGCACCAAACATGATGGAGACTTGCCCGGACGCGATGTTCGGGATCATCATCGGTACGACGAACGGACTCACGCGCTTTGGACCGCGTTCCATCAAAACACGGTAGTTGTCCAGCAAAGTGTGAATGCCGCCAATACCCGAACCGATGTACACACCGACCCGGTCAGCGTTCTCATCCGTAATGCGAAGCCCGGATTCATTCAACGCCTGCACGCTCGCCGCCACGGCGAGCTGCGTGAATCGGTCGACGCGGCGAGCCTCTTTGTGGTCCATGTACTGTGCCGGATCAAAATCGCGAACTTCGCCACCGATCCGGACTGGATACTCAGAAACATCAAACGCTTCAATCAAGGATACACCGGACTTACCTGCGACAACGTTGGACCAGAAGGTCGGCACGTCATTGCCGAGCGGGGTCACTACCCCTGTACCGGTAATCACGACACGTCGTGTCATTCCTTCACCCCACATCGTTCCCCGCGGTCACGACGGACAGGCCGATGGCCTACACCGCATACATTTACCTCTATATTCCAGAGCGCCTCGAATAGAAAGTCCCGGCTCTCGCTCGGGACTGTCGTTGCAGCGCTATCCGTTCTTTATTGGTGCTGTTCGATGTATGTAACTACATCTCCTACGGTGCTGATCTTCTCAGCGTCTTCGTCAGAGATCTCCATATCGAACTCGTCTTCCAATTCCATGATGAGTTCCACGACGTCCAAGGAGTCAGCTCCCAAGTCGTCTTTGAAGGTCGCCGCCGCGACAACTTTCGATTCGTCTACCCCGAGGCGGTCGACAATGACATTTTTCACGCGTTCAAACGTATCGGACATGCTTTCACCTCCTGCAGTGAGTATACTACATGACCATCCCGCCGTCGACATTCAAGACCTGGCCGGTGATGTAATCTGCATCGTCGGAAGCAAGAAAGCGGACGGCGCGCGCAACTTGCTCTGGCAGACCGACTGTCCCAAGCGGAATCTGCAACTGCAAACCTTCAAGCAGATTGGCAGGCAGAGATGCAGTCATCTCTGTGCTGATGTAACCAGGGGCCACCGCGTTCACTGTGATACCGCGTGGCGCGAGTTCACGAGCTGCCGCCTTGGTCAGGCCAATCAGCCCCGCTTTCGCGGACACATAGTTTGCTTGCCCCGCGTTCCCAGTAATACCCACCACAGAACTGACGTTGACGATGCGGCCGTAGCGCTGCTTCATCATTTGTTTTGCACCTGCGCGGATGAGGTGAAACGCCCCTTTGAGGTTGGTGTCGAGCACAGCGTCCCAGTCCTCGTCCTTCATCCGCACCAGCAGGCCATCACGCGTGATACCGGCGTTGTTGACCAGCACGTCCAAACGTCCAAACGCAGCCAACGCTGATTCTACCAACCTGCGCGCCTCTGACGCAACACTCACATTGGCCTGTTCAACAATGGCAGCTCCACCTACATCTTCTATCAGACGCGCCGTCTGCCTAGCGTCATCCTCGCGGCCCGCGAAGTTCACCACGACTGACGTCCCAGACCGCCCGAGCTCGACAGCAATCGCGCGACCAATTCCGCGCGAAGCGCCTGTCACAATCGCTACCCGTCCCGACCCCATCGCCCCCTGTCCAACATCATCTGTAGCTTATCCGGATCCCTGCTGCTACCGGCCAACTGCAGCCAGTGTCTCTCTGAGCGATGCTTCATCTTCTACGTGACAGGTTAGAATTCCTCTGTCAACCTTTTTTATCAGCCCCGAGAGGACAGTACCCGGACCAAACTCCACGAAGCCCTCGACGCCAAGCCCAAGCATGGCCCGGACGTCATCTTCAAAACGCACCGGAGAATACAGTTGACGCGACAATGCGTCGCGAATTTCGTCTGGCTGTGTGCGCAGACCTGCGTCCACATTTGCCACGACTGGCACGCCTGCCTCCTTTACATTGACAGCCGCCAGGGCCTCATCTAGTTTGCCAGCTGCGGGTTTCATCAGACTGCAGTGAAAAGGTCCACTTACCACGAGCGGAAGTACGCGGCGTGCCCCTTTCGCCTTGGCCAACTCGCTGGCCCGTGCCACGGCCTGAGCCGTACCCGAGATCACGATTTGTGAAGGACAGTTGAGATTCGCCAGTTCAACGAGGTCCTCGCCATTTGACGATTGCGCACAAACTTCCTGCAAGGTGGCTTCGTCAAGTCCGAGAACCGCCGACATTGCACCCTTACCAGAAGGAACTGCTTCATCCATTAATTGTCCACGTTGGTATACGAGCTGCACAGCTGTTTCAAAGTCAAGTGACCCCGCTGCTACGAGGGCTGAGTACTCGCCAAGGCTGTGCCCGGCGACCGCCACTGGCTCGGCCGCTTCTCCCGCTAGAGAGGAAAAGAGCCGCCACGCTGCCACGCTGACTGTGAGCAGTGCTGGCTGTGTGTAGTAAGTCAGCCGCAGTTCGTCTTCCGGGCCCTCGAGGAACAGTTTTGACAGTGAAAACGGGAGTGCCTCGTCTGCCGCTCGGACGGTATCTCGCACCACTTCGTACCTGTCCATCAGTTCGCGCCCCATGCCAACGTACTGCGCACCTTGTCCAGGAAAAACATATGCCAACTTCAAATCGATATGTCTCCTTCCGAGTCGAATTACAGTCGAACAGCCGCTGCCCCCCACGTCAACCCGGCCCCAAATCCGACGAGGACAACCACATGCCCAGGTTCTGCTCGCCCTGACCGAATGGCTTCGTCGAGCGCAATCGCGATCGAGGATGCCGATGAGTTTCCGTACTTGTGAATGGTCAGGACAACTTTGTGTTCATCGAGACCAAATCGTTTTCGCGCCGCCTCGATGATCCGAATGTTCGCCTGATGCGGAACCAAGACGTCGATCTCTTCACGGCTCAATCCGGCGCGTTCAAGGACCTTCTCTGTCGAAGAAGCCATCGCTTTGACAGCAAATTTGAACGTCTCTTGGCCTTCCATCTTCAGATAGTGCATGTGCGCATCGATCGACGCATAGCTTGCCGGCATTCGGGAGCCACCAGCGGGCATGTGCAGAAACTTCCCGCCGCTTCCATCCGCACCTAAATCGAAGGCAAGTAAGCCTCTGTCACCTTCCACAGGACCTACGACAGCCGCACCCGCACCGTCTCCAAACAGCACGGCAGTACTGCGGTCTGTGTAGTCGACGATGCGCGAGAGAACATCGGCGGCAATCACCAGTACGTATCGGTACTGACCCGTTGCGACAAAAGCGGACGCAACGGATAGTCCATACAGGTAACCGCTGCACGCCGCGGAAAGGTCAAAGGCAGCAGCATGCGTCGCACCGATGCGCTCTTGTACCACGCAGGCCGTGGATGGGAACATCATATCCGGAGTTACTGTCGCGACCAAAATCAGGTCAATCTCTTCAGCTCGCACGCCAGCCATCTCCAGCGCCCGCTCACTTGCTGGCACTGCAAAGTCGGAAGTCGCCTCGTCCGGCGCCGCAATTCTCCGCTCCTTAATCCCCGTGCGCGTGACAATCCACTCGTCGTTTGTATCCACCATCTGCTCGAGATCTGCGTTGGTCAATACTCGGCTTGGCAGTGCGGATCCTGTCCCAAGAATACCGGCGCGAACCGTCACGAAAAGGCCTCCTCTTTACTCTTCTCTTGTCATCTGCTCGGTCAACGTGGCGAGCAACTGTCCTTTGACAAACCGTTTGGCCTGTTCCAGCGCTGTGTACCACGCCCGTTCTTTACTGCTCCCATGCGCTTTCAAACAGCCGCCGGCGACGCCGAGAAACGGAGCGCCTCCGTACTCCGCGTAGTCAAACTTACGGCGCAGCCCAGCTAATGAAGGGCGCACCAGTGCGCCAGCCAGCTTGCTCTGCCAGCCCGACATGAAGGCACGTTTGAGTTCCGAGAACAGACCCAAACCAACACCCTCAATCGTCTTCAACACGACATTGCCAACAAATCCATCCGTCACAACAACATCGCATGTCCCGTCCAAGATGTCCCTTGCCTCGACGTTGCCGACAAAGTTCAGACCTGACTTCTCGAGTTGGACAAACGTCTCTTTCGTCAGAGCGTTTCCTTTTCCAGGCTCAGTTCCGATATTGACGAGTCCGACGCGCGGATTGTCGACACCAAGCACACCGCGCGAGTACACCGACCCCATGCGCGCAAACTGAACCATATTCTCCACATCGGCGTCCGGATAGGCGCCGGCGTCCAGCAGAAGTACACCGCGCCCGCGAAACGTCGGCAATACGGGGGCCAACGCAGGGCGATTGATTCCTGGGATACGGCCGATCACGAACAGGCCGGCAGCCACGAGCGCCCCCGTGTTCCCGGCCGAAAGCATCGCATCCGCTTGCCCGTCGCGAACCATCTGCGCAGCCGTCACCAGCGACGAATCCTTCTTGCGCTTCACAGCGCGCACGGGTTCATCTTCTCCCGTGATCACACTCGGCGCATCAACGATCGATATATTGCCTGGTGCCGATGTCGGCCACACCGTTGCGAGAACGCGCTCTTGTCCAATCATGTAGATCTCCACATCCGGGTTCGCCCGCGCAAATTCAACACACGCGTTCACGGGTGCGCCGGGTGCGTGATCCCCGCCCATCGCATCAACGGCTAATTTCATCCTTCACCCTCCAATCGAAGACAGCGGTCGGTCAATCGGTCCTTTCACGACCCAGATTACCCCGTCCAACACTGTCTCGGTACCGACACGCGACGTCACTTGACACTTTGAGGCGCCAAACCGTCTGGCGACGACGTCCACTCTCGCCACTACAGTTTCTCCTAATCGCACCGGTGAGTAATAACGCAATTCAGTCTTAGCGGTCAGCGCGACGTCTGCATCTACCACGGCTGTAGCAAGCGAGTTGACCTGCGCAAACAACACGTGTCCGCGAACAATACCAGACCTGGAGAACACGTGCAAAGGCGTGATCACAAGGGACGAGGAAGCGGTGCGGTTCAGTTGCAGTTCCAGTACGTCACCCACAACTTCTCGCTCCTGCAGCGACCTGACTCCGTCTTGCCTCGCCGCCGCCACGAGGCGCGTGCGCTCTCGCACCTCAGGGATGTGCAGCGTTGCACGGTCAAGCCGGATTGTCGCGACACTCACCGCAAAGTAATCCGCCAACTGCTCATCAGTGGCAAAGGGATTCTCGGTCAGGTACCGAACCAGCGCCATTCTGCGCTCAGACTTTTTCAGAGGGGACCTCTCCGTATTTATGACCTGATACTAAGAACTAGTGTTAAGTTACTCGAACTCCAAACAAAAAGCAAGCTGCGCTAGTGACGCTGACAAAACTGAAACAGGCTGCCTAAGCAGAAATTCTGCTCAGGCAGCCCGTGGTCGCCGAGTTCAGGACATGCGGTTCACAGAGCGTCGCTCCGTGCAACCACACACAGAAAATCACCGAACGTTTACGACGCTCCGGCCTTTGTAGTAGCCGCAGTTCTTGCAGACATGGTGAGGCACAGTGTACTCACCGCACTGTGGGCAAGGAATAAGCCCTGGTGCCTGTAACTTAAAATGCGTCCGGCGAAGCCGCTTGCGCGTCTTCGACGTTCTATGTTGAGGTACCGCCACGCCCGAACACCTCCTTCGTCAATCAACTCGTTCATCTTACTCTGGTTCATCTTTTGAAAGCAAGCCCTCTAGCGCTGCCCACCGCGGGTCTTGCACGGCGCGGTCACAGTTGCAGCGATGGTAGTTGAGGTTCGTGCCACATACCGAACACAACCCTTGACAGTCATCTCGACAGAGTGGACGAAAATCAATCGCTAGATTGACGGCTTCCTCAATGTACGGCGTCAAATCCACCTGTGAGCCTTCGACAAGATGCACGTCATC
>JAKAXI010000095.1 GCA_021816665.1 Bacillota bacterium
CCTTACGCCGGCGTTTTGAGCGCCGCACTTGCATTTGTCTATAAACAGTAACAACGCGGCTTCCCGAGAAAACCCGGGAAGCCGCGCTGTTACTGGATTCTTATGGCGGAGAGGGTGGGATTCGAACCCACGGAGCCCTTGCGAACTCGGCGGTTTTCAAGACCGCTGCCTTAAACCACTCGACCACCTCTCCACGAGGAGCCAACCGACACAAGAATGTGTCGACTAGAAGTACTGTATCTGTCTCAAGCCTGCTTGTCAATGCCTTCAATTGCAGTAGACGACCTCTGAATGCCCGATGTATACTAATAGAAGAAAAAGGCAAACCCATCGAAAGGTGGGGACGCAAAACCACGGGGCTTTTCGAGTCAGCCGGGTTGCCTGGGCCTCTTTTATGCACCCGCCCTTGTCGCCCCCCGGGGGAAGGGGTCTCCTAACAAATGGAGCGCGTTCACAGATTGATGATGGAGTCAAAGCGCTGGGCGACGACAGATCGTGTACGCGACATGCTGTATGGAGTTTGCCACTTTATGAAGCAGGACTTCTCCATTGACGCCGGCTTCATCCACTACTACCGCCCCGAATCAGGCAAGCGGTTTCGCACCAGTTGGGGTTTCTCCACGCCAGAACACACGCTCAGTGACGCGCTTCGTTCTTCTATGGACTTCTTACCAGACTTTCAAGCGCCGTCGGGGCGTTGGGTCGATTCGCACCAAGTCCCCCCTGTGTGGCGCGAAATCCTTGACAAAGACGGCATCTCGCGCGTTGGAGTTTGGCTCATCACTGTAGAAGAAACTCCTGTCGGCATCATGGTACTCGGCGGCCGTGCGCCTGGCCCCGCAGACGACGCTGAACTGATCACGATGTGTATGATGCACATCTCTGTAGTGCTTGAAATGCTGATTCTGCGTAGACGAGCTGAGGAAGTCAGCGTTCGTGATCCGCTGACCGGTCTACTCAACCGTCGTGGTTTTCTAGAAGCGTTTAATCACGTCACTCACACTCAACTACCGAATCGCTACGTTGTCCTGGCCGTATTAGACGTCGACGGTTTTAAACGGATCAACGATGAGTTCGGACATCTCGCCGGCGACGGCGCCCTGCAAAAGGTCGCTCGCGCTGTGAAGCGGCCGAAACTCCTGACACAAGCGTATTCGGCGCGGTTCGGCGGAGATGAGTTTGTCCTCTTGGGACGAAGCCGGAGTTCAAACGTCGACGAGTTGTCCCGCAATCTCCAGTCCTGGTTTCGGAGTAAAACAGGCTTGTCTGTCAGCGTCGGTTGTGCGATTTACGGGACAGACGGAGAGGACTTCGCGACCTGCTTTAGTGTCGCTGATCATCGACTGTACACGCAAAAGCGGGCACCTATCGCTTGAAGCCATCCCGCACCCCGTCAAACCTTCCCGGTCGCGACGAACTGGGCAACCTCGTGTGCGGCCGTCCGGATTAACTCGATAAATCGGCTCCGCGACTCCTCAGATTGCCTGAACAGCGGACCAGCGACGGCAACACCAGCGAGCAGCTGGCCACTTGGCGCTAGTATAGGAGCCGAGATCGCGTAGGCCCCTTCATCCAACTCTTCTGCACTCTCCGCAAATCCCTGTGCGCGAATCAACGCCAACTCAGCGGTAAGCTGCGCAAGTTCCGTGTCCGACAACTCACTTTGGGCCCGCCTCAGTATGACGTCCTGGTCGTGTCGCTCGGTAAAGGCGAGCAGCACTTTGCGCGTCGCCCCCCAGTACAACGGCCGGACGCTACCGACGCGAGTGGTCAGTTTAATCTGCGCCGGGCTATCAATTGAAGCAATGCACACACCTTCCAAACTTGCTGGGTCGATCACGCTCAAACTCACTGTCTCCCCCGTCTCTCTGGCAAGCCGCTCAAGAACCGGGTGCGCGATTCGGCGCAGTTCCTCAGCTGGGTTGGCTCTGAGTCCGAGCAAGTACGCGCGGAGACCGAGGCGGTATTGACGTGTGGCTGGCTGTTGCACCAGGTAGCCTCCCTCAACCAACGTGGCGACAAGTCTCGCCACGTTGGTCTGCGGCAGGTTCAGTCGAACCGCCAGGTCTTTGATTCCCAGTTCGCGCTCGACACCTGTCAGGAAGCAGTCAAGCACCTGCAGCCCACGTGCCAGCGTCTGACTCGTCCGCGCGCGCTCGGACCCAGGCCGGTTCACTGCCCGTTCCACGCCGGGAGCATCTTGTTGAGTGGTTTATCTTGGCGATACCCAAGCGCGTACTCCGCCTGCATCACGGTGTGGATCTCTCGGGTGCCCTCGTAGATCACGAGCGCCTTGGCGTTTCGCATGTAGCGCTCGACCGGATACTCGTTCGAATACCCGTAGGCGCCGTGCACTTGAATGGCGTCAGAGGCACTCTGGAATGCGACGTCGGACGCGATCCACTTGGCAAGCGATGTCTCGCGCGTGTTTCGTACACCCTCGTTCTTCAGCCAGCCTGCCCGATAGACCAGCAGTTGCGACGTCTGGTAGCCGGCCTCCATCTTCGCGATCATCTGCTGCACGAGTTGGTGCTTGCCGATCTCGACGCCAAACGTGTGACGCTCATGCGCGTATTTCACCGACGCATCGAGGCACGCGCGTGTAAGTCCGGTTGCCCCGGCTGCGACAGTGAAGCGGCCATTGTCGAGGGCGGACATGGCGATCTTGAAGCCCTCCCCTTCTTCACCAAGGCGATTCACTGCAGGCACGCGCACGTCTTCGAGAATGACCTCGCCGGTGTTGCCACCGTGAATGCCGAGTTTTCCCTTGATCGGCCTCGTCGTGACGCCGGGAAACGTCCGCTCGACGATAAAAGCCGTGACGCCGCGGTGCTTCTGGTCTGGATCGACCGTCGCAAAGATGAGGAAGTTGTCGGCGTAGTCGGCCATCGAGATCCAAATCTTCGATCCGTTGAGGATGTAGCTGTCGCCGTCTCTAACGGCTCGAGTCTGGAGCGCCCCCGCATCAGACCCTGCGTTTGGCTCGGTGAGCCCGAATGCGGCCATCTTCTTGCCTTCTGCCTGCGGCTTCAGGTACTGTTCCTTCTGCTCTTCGGTGCCCCACTGCAAAAGTGTCATGCTGTTAAGACCCGTGTGCACGGAGACTGCCGTGCGGTATGCGGTGTCGCCGTACTCGAGTTCCTCGCAGACAATCGCGAGCGCGTTGTAGTCCATTCCAGCACCGCCGTATTGCTCTGGGATGCACACGCCCATCAAGCCGAGATCGCCGAGTTTTTTAACAACGCCGAGTTCGAAGTGATGGTCTTCGTCCCACTGTTGCATGAACGGCGTGATCTCCGCCTTAGTAAACTTGCGCACCATCGACTGTAGTTCGAGTTGTTCCGCACTGAGAGAGAAATCAATCATGGACAATAACCCCTTTCGCTTTCATCGACTTTATGTCCGTGTCATCGAAACCAAGTTCGCGCAAGATCACTGCTGTGTGTTCCCCGTGTGCTGGTGGCGGCAAGCGCAGTTCAGGTGGTGTCCCAGACAGCTTGAGCGGACTTCCGACGAGCCGAATTTGCCCTGAGAGTGCATGCACGGTTTCCCAGATTAAATCCCGTTCGGCGGTCTCCGGCGCTGACAGCGCCTCTGCGACGCTGCGCACAGGCCCACATGGAACGCCAGCCCGTTCCAGCCGCGCGAGGACGTCATCTGTACGGAGCACCGCGATGTGCGACTCAAGCAGAGGACAGAGGTTGTCGCGGTTTGCCACCCGGGCAGGGTTTGTGGCGTAACGCTCGTCTTCGTAGAGCTTTGGCAACTCCAGGTGATCGCAGAAACTGCGAAACTGCCTGTCATTCCCGACCGTTGCAATCACCGCGCCGTCCTTCGTATGAAACAACTGATAGGGGACGATGTTCGGATGTCCATTGCCTAGTCGGGGTGCATCTTTGCCCCCGATGAGAACGTTGCTTGCGACGTTGGCGAGCATCGCGATCTGCGCGTCGTAGAGCGCCATGTCAATCGCCTGGCCCATCCCCGTCTGTGTGCGGTGAATGAGCGCTGCTTGCACGGCAACCGTCGCGTACAGCCCGGTGAACAGGTCGGTGATGGCAACGCCAACTTTCATCGGCTGCCCTGCGGAATCTCCAGTGATGCTCATTAGTCCGCCCATCGCCTGCAGGATGTAGTCGTAACCTGGCCGACTAGACGCCTGCCCGTAACCGGAAATGGCGAGATAGACGACATCGGGGCGGATACTGCGGACCTGTTCATACGAGAGGCCTAGCTTCTCTGCGGACTTCGGCAGAAAATTGTGCAGGACAACATCAGCGTCTGCGATCAATCGCTGTGCCACAGATTTCCCGGCCTCTGTCTGTAGGTCGATCGCGATCGAGCGCTTGTTGCGATTCACACATAAGAAATAGGCGCTTTCGCCACTGGCGAACGGGGGGCCCCACCCGCGTGTCTCGTCACCCTGGAGAGACTCCACTTTGATCACGTCCGCCCCGAGGTCTGCGAGGTTCATGGTACAGAACGGTCCGGCCAGTACGCGGGTAAAATCCAGAACACGTACCCCTGACAGTGGAAGCAACCGTTTCCATCCCCTCTCCATTCAGCTCGTTCCTCTGTTTGATTCCGATAATCGGAATTCTATTCCTATATGTAATGTTATCTATATTTCAGAAACATTGCAAGAGAAACGTGCAGCGCGTCTTTGTCGCAAAAAACTCGGCGGTGTAGAATCCGCCGAGTTTTATAGCTTGATGTAAAACGCAAATCCCAGCGACCGCGCGTCGATTATGCCTTGTCGCGCGTCGATGCCGGGTTCGTCTCCGTGCGGTCGCCCGGCTCCCTTGAACTCCCAGTCGCTACACCCTGACTAACTGAAGTTCGCTCTAAACCCTTCCCGTGCAGCCGCCTGCCGGGCCGTCCATGGCCCCGGCGCTGCGCGGAATTCATCTGACGGTGGCGTGTGCCGTGCCTGCGATTCCTGGGCACGCCTGCCGAATTGCCTCTGCGCAGCCAAGTCCCAAACCAGACGACAACGCCGACGCCGGTCAGCGCCCACGCCACGTCAGCCTGCCATAGCCACGCCCGATTTTGCAGCCACGCAGCCGCAAGACCGGCCACGACGCTAAACAACAGCCACGTCAAACGGGCGAACAGCCGCTCCATGCTCTCCATTCGGGACAGCGCATCATCGAGGTCAAGCCGGACCTGAAGGTTCCCCGTTTCCAGTTTGTCCAAGGTCCGGTCGAGGCGCCCCGGCAGACGCAGTCCGAGGCGCGTCAGGTCCCCTGCTTGATTGAGGACCAGCTTCAGCCCTTCAGAAGCGGCTTGCCCAAAGGTGTCCGCGACCCAATCAGCGATTGGCGCAAGCCAGCGCGGGGTCTCGGCGGCGTCGTCACGGCCAAGGCGCGCGACGAACGGCAGTGCGCGTTCGCGCAGCAAGGGCCCCCATTCGAGGTCAGGCGCTAGCGTGTTGATGAGGCCGATGACCATACCCAGCGCACGACCGAGGAACATGTACTTTGACGGGATCTGAATGGGCTCATCGAGAAGGAAGTCGTTGAACTCTTCCAGAAAAGCGTCGAGTTCCGGTCCTGCGTGCAGCTGCACGTTGTTGAAGCTGTCGAGCATGAAAGCGAGCGCCCGTTGCAGGAACGCGCGGTCGGCATGCGGCTGAAGAAAACCTAGCTCGTCCACCGCAGTGACGGCGCCTGCAAAATCTCGCTGCAGGAGACTTTGCACAAGTCGAGCAAAAGACTTCGCATCCGACTTGGGAAGGTCAGTCATCATCCCGAAATCGAGAAAACACAGCCGTCCATCCGAAAGCACGAGGAGGTTGCCTGGGTGCGGGTCGACGTGGATGAGTCCGGTTTGAAGCAACTGCCGCAGGTAGCTGTCCAGCAGCATTTCCACAACCCCAGCCGGCGCGACGCCCCACAGGGCTAAAGTCTCCGTATCGTTGGCCTTGGCACCTTCGATAAACTGCATCACCAAGACGCGGTCTGTAGAGACGTCCTCATACACGCGCGGCACGACGATGCGCGGGTTGACTGCCACGTCCTCCGCGAACCGCTTAAGGTTGCTTGCTTCGTGCTTGTAATCCAGTTCTTCGTAGACCATCGACGTAAACTCGAGGTAAATCTGCCACAGGTTCATACGCCGACCGAACTTTGTAAACCGGTGCAGGACCCAGACCACTTTGCGCAGCGCGGACAGGTCAACTTGCGCAAGGCGTTCGATCCCGGGGCGCAACACCTTGACAGCGACATCCGCGCCATCCGGCAGTTGCGCTCTATACACCTGCCCAAGGGATGCAGATGCAATCGCTGTCGTGTTGAACACGGGAAACACATCTTCGATACGACCGGCGAATTCGCGTTCAAGCAAGATTCGCACAGGCTCAAATGCAGACGGCGGCACCTCGTCCTGCAGTTGCCGCAGTTCGCGCGTAAAGGCGGCGGGCAACACGTCAGTCCGCGCACTGAGAAACTGTCCGACTTTCACAATGAGCCCTTTGAGGTCAAAGGCTGCGGTGCGTACGCGGCGTCCCGCCCGACCGTACGCCTCCGCTAAGCGTTGTGACCGCTCGGCCCCTTGGAAACGGCGAGTCACCCTGCGGATTCTGCGGTAGTCTCGATAGAGTCCAAGCGCAAGCGCAAAGATCCGCAGGGTCCGCCCTAGCTGTGTGGCCACGACGATGCTCCTCTGATTAACACGTCAGTCTTTGTCTTTCGGTTCCTCGGTTCCGGTCGACTCCTCACTGTCTGCTTCGTCGTCGTCCCATACCGCATACGCTTCTCTCATTTTCGTCCGAAACCGGCGCGCCTTCGCTCGGTACTCCCGGCGCTCCTCGTCTGTCAGGTGGGGACGGGAACGCGTCACAGCCTTCACGCCCAAAAGCAACAACAGCAGTTGAAACAGGCCGCAATGGCGGCGACGTCGAAAGAACATGTCAATCACCCTCCCACATCTTTCTGTCACTAAACTACCTCTCTACTGCGGCGGTGTCAAACGCTTCTTGACCCAGTCCAAGCAGACCACAAACTGCAAAAAGGGCT
>JAKAXI010000096.1 GCA_021816665.1 Bacillota bacterium
CCGATCTCAATGCTGCAGCGGTGTTGTTGGTGCTGTCAACCATTGGTGCAGGGGGGGATGGCATTGTTTCACGCGGTCAACTTGTTGAGATTGGTGGCTCGTTTCGAATCCCTGACATCATGGCTTACAGCGGTGTGAATCTCGTCGAAGTCGGTACTACGAATAAGACACGGATTGGGGATTACGAACGGGCAATCACTGATGAGACGAAAGTCATCCTGCGCGTCCATACCAGCAACTACCGGATTGTTGGGTTCACAGAGCAGCCCGAACGGCAGGAATTGGCGAAGCTTGCAACTGCTCACCACATACCTTTATTTGAGGACCTTGGCAGCGGCGCCTTGTTCGATTACCAGACGCAGGGCATTGGCGACGAGCCTACCGTGAAGGCTTGCCTTCGGGCCGGAGTGGACGTCGTCTCGTTTAGCGGCGACAAACTGCTCGGTGGTGCTCAGGCGGGGATTATCGTCGGAAAGAAAGCTTGGATTGACAAAATGAAACATCATCCTCTCGCGCGGGCACTTCGTGTGGATAAAATGACTTTGGCAGCACTCGAAGCCACCTTAATGGACCATCTCGATGACACACTGGCAAAGTCCCACATTCCCGTGGTTCGGATGGTCACTGAATCGTACGACGATGTCGCGGCGAGGGCCGCTCAGTTGGCCGAAACCATCCGTCGCGATGAGAAACTAAGTAAAATCCTCAGCGTGCAACTTGAGGACGGCGAGTCAACCATTGGCGGTGGGTCGTTTCCCGGTGAAACCTTGCCGACACGTATTCTTGCCCTTCACGCGCGAGGTGTTACGGCTGTGAAATTTGCTGAAGAACTGAGAACCCTGCCATCGATACCTATTGTGAGCCGGGTCAGTCGCGACGCCGTGCACTTTGATGTACGGACCCTGTTACCTGGCGAAGAGATGGTTGTGATGATCTCGCTTCGGGAATGGAGCCGGGAGCGGGCGCAAAGTGGCGCAAGCCACAAGGGATGAGATGACTGGACTTCGCGTTGCATAAACCCCTTGCTGGTCTGGGCAATCTACTTGTCAGAAACCAGTGAAGGGGGATGGACATGCACGTATGTGAAGCGGACCAACAGCGTGCGTATCTGGCTTGGGACATGTTTGAATCAACGCGATCCGATTTGTCAGCCCTGCTCCGTCTTGAAGATAGTGACATGCTTGCACTTGATGTGACACCAAATGTCTGGCGACTATTATGGGACAGAACTGGGAAGAACTAGAGGAAAAAGAACAACGCAGCATGAAAGACAACGTGTCAACTCACGGAAAAAACTTACCGAAGCGGAATGGACAATTGACGGGCGTGTTACATATCAGTATAATATCGCCCATAACTTACAATTGGTAGACACTATGGAAGATTCGATGCCAAGGATAGTAACTGTCATCGCGGCGCACAGAGAGGCTTGCCGAGGCTGGAAGCGAGCTCGCCCAAAACAGTGAAGGACACCTTGAAGAACCCTTGTGAAAGCATCTTGATGCCAAAGCATGCGGCGTATGCGCACGTTACGCGCAGATGAGTGGAGATGTCAGGTACATGGCACAGGTACCGACAACTCAACCAGGGTGGCACCACGGAGCGCGCTTATTCCGTCCCTGTCGAAGCGACAGGCGGAGGCGCGTTTTTTGATTTTCCGTTTTTTGATTTTCTTTGGACTTTGTTAGAAGAGAGGAGCACATGACATGTTAACCCAGCGTCCACGCGGAACGGCAGACATCCTCCCGGGTGCCGTCGAACACTGGCAAAGGCTTGAGACGGCCGTTCGAGAAGTCTGTCGGCTGTACAACTTCCAGGAAATTCGCACCCCAGTGTTCGAGCATACAGAGTTGTTTGCGAGAGGGGTTGGCGAAACCACAGATATTGTGGAAAAGGAAATGTACACGTTCATGGACCGGGGGAATCGGTCGCTCACGCTCCGTCCTGAGGGTACCGCAGGCGTTGTCCGGGCCTATGTCGAGAACAAACTCTACGGGAATGCAGATGCGGTGAAGCTATATTACCTTGGCCCCATGTTTCGCTATGAGAAACCGCAAAAGGGTCGAGATCGGCAATTCCACCAGTACGGCTGTGAGGTGCTTGGGTCAGAAGACCCGGCGGTTGATGCGGAAGTGATTGCGCTCAACCTGCACATCCTCGATAACCTCGGGGTGAAGGATGTCGCAGTGGAGTTGAATAGCGTCGGTTGCAGCGTGTGCAGACCGCTGCATAAGGAGGAAATGATTCGGCGTCTACGTCCTGTAGCGGATCGCCTGTGCGAGGACTGCCAGTCGCGCCTCGAACGCAATCCGCTTCGCATTTTTGATTGTAAAAATGAATCCTGTCAGGCACTGCTTGTGGAAGTTGGAGCGCCAACCATTGTCGATTCCCTCTGTGATGACTGCCGCAATCACTTTGACGCGGTGCAGAGTGCGCTCACAGCCATGAATGTGGATTTCCGTCTGAATCCACACTTGGTTCGCGGGCTCGACTATTACACGCGCACGGCTTGGGAATACGTCGTGGAGGGGTATAGTTCCATCGCCGGCGGAGGCAGGTACAACAGTGTGGTGGCACAGGTTGGCGGACCTGAGACGCCGGGAATTGGCTTCGCAGGCGGCATTGAACGGGTGTTGATGGTTCTCGAAGCCCAGTCTCAAGGTCAAAAAGAGCAGCCGCAGTTGGATTTGTATGTAGTGACTGTCGATGATGCGGGGAGGCAAGCTGCGGCATCGCTGTTGCAGAAAGCGCGCAAACAGGGATTCGCAGCGGATCGGGACTATCTCGGGCGCAGCGTGAAGGCACAATTCAAGGCTGCAGACCGGATTCGGGCCAGGTACGTTGCCGTGCTTGGCGAGAGTGAAGTTGAGGCCGGACGCGTGGCTCTGAAAAACCTCGCGACGGGTGAACAAGTGGATCTGACGTGGGACGACGCAATCCATCAGCTGAGCAAAGGGGTCTGAAAAGAGTGCAAACCATGACAAGGACGCATCGCACGCTGGAAACGAAGGATGTACGGCCAGGGACAGAAGTTGTTCTGGCGGGCTGGGTGAGTCGCCGCCGTGACCTTGGAAGCCTGATTTTTGTGGACTTGCGCGACCGCAGCGGCATCGTGCAGTTGGTTTTTGACACAGCCAAGGGAACAACCAAGACGGCGATGGAACTCGGCGATGAGCTTCGCAGCGAGTACGTCCTTACCGTGCAGGGCACAGTGGAACTCCGGGACGAAAAGTCGGTGAATCCAAAACTTGAGACTGGCCGAGTGGAAGTGGTCGTGAAAGAGTTGCAGATCTTGAACGGATCAAAAACGCCGCCGTTTTACATTCAGAACGACGTCGACGTTGATGAAACCGTTCGTCTGCGGCACCGTTACCTTGACCTTCGCCGTCCGCAAATGCAGCAGATGCTCATGCTCCGCCACCGGGTCAATCAGTCTCTGCGGAGTTACTTAAACGAGCAGGAATTTGTTGAAGTGGAGACGCCCATCTTGACGAAGAGCACGCCTGAAGGGGCGAGAGACTACCTTGTGCCGAGTCGGCTGCAGACGGGTTCGTTCTACGCGTTGCCACAGTCTCCACAGTTGTTCAAGCAACTTCTGATGGTGTCCGGCCTCGAGCGTTACTACCAGTTTGCACGGTGTTTCCGCGACGAAGACCTGCGTGCAGACCGCCAGCCGGAGTTTACGCAGCTCGATATCGAGCAGTCGTTTGTACCGCTTGAGACCTTCCAGTCCATGATGGAAGAGATGCTGCAGAGAGTGTTTCAAGATGTCCTTGGTGTCGAGGTCCAACGTCCGTTTTTGCGTATGTCCTACGCGGAGGCGATGGACACGTACGGCTCAGATAAGCCGGACCTACGCTTTGGAATGCCGATTGTCCGCCTTGATGAGGCTGTAGCCGACACAGCGTTTCGGGTCTTTAAGGACGCCATTGCAGCGGGAGGAACGGTTCGAGCGTTGGTGGCTCCGGGGTGTGCGGGTTATTCGCGCAAACAAGTCGACGACCTAACGAAGTTTGTGGCGCCGTACGGTTTGAAAGGTCTGGCGACTGTAGCTGTGACTGAAGACGGCATCAAATCGTCCATTGCCAAGTTCCTGACTGACGATGAAATGCAGCGCCTTGTAAGCGCCGCTGGAGCGGGCACGGGAGACCTGATTTTGATTGCTGCAGCAGAAATCAGTGTTGTCAGACAAGCCCTCGGTGCGCTTCGCTTGCACCTTGGAGAGGACCTGCAACTGATTGACGAGAACATCTACAAGTTTCTCTGGGTCGTTGACTTCCCACTTCTTAGCTATGACGAAGAAGAGGGTCGTTACGTGGCGGAACACCATCCGTTTACGATGCCAAAGTGGGAAGACCTCGACAAACTCGAGTCGGACCCAGGCAGTGTTCGGGCGCAGGCGTACGACATGGTTCTCAACGGTTACGAAATCGGCGGGGGAAGCATGCGTATTTACCAACGCGAAGTGCAAGAACGGATGTTCCGGGCACTCGGATTTACGATGGAAGAAGCCAGGAAACAGTTCGGTTTTCTGCTCGACGCCTTTGAGTACGGGACACCGCCACACGGCGGCATCGCCTTTGGCCTGGACAGGCTCGTCATGATTATGGGACACGGTAAATCGCTCCGAGATTGTATCGCGTTCCCGAAGACATCAAGTGGAACTGACCTCTTGATGAGTGCTCCGTCTGGCGTCAGTGAAGCGCAACTGGACGTTCTGCATCTGTCGCTTCGGAAAGGGAAGCCAGTAGAACCATTGGTTTAAACCTTGCCTCGCGCTTGCGGCGGTGGTAACATAAGTTCACAAACCGATGCAGCTCATCGAGACCTGCATCATGAGATGACTGATTCTCCCTGCGCTGTTGGTGCAAGCCTTAGGTGTTTTGAGCCAACACCTTTTTTGAGGGAGTTCGACGTCGCGGTTGCGCGCACATGCCACTCACTTGTTGTCAGTGGACTTGCAAGCAAACTGCGCAGGACACCCACCTGCGAGAGCAGGTTCAAAACGGAAGGTTTCACGGCAGGTGCGGGGTAGCCTACATACGGGAAAAGGCGGCCGAGAATTTTCGACCGCCTTTTTGACAAAGACTTGACCGACTGAATTACTCGGATTTATACTCGAAACGTTCAGGGGTTATCGAGTGGTGTGCGTGCACGGGGTATGTAGTTGCGTTGCAAGCACGGGGTATCTAGTTGCGTTGCATGGTAAAGTTTTTTATCGCCATCGTCACGATGGATTTTGACGGGAGTGGAGCGAGTGACAAACAAGATAGATTTGCGGAGCGATACGGTCACAAAACCGACCGAAGAAATGCGTAAGGCCATGTACGGGGCCGAAGTCGGGGACGATGTATACGGGGAAGACCCGACTGTTTTGCGCCTGGAAGAACTGGCCGCAACCACACTTGGCAAGGAAGCCGCGTTGTTTGTAACGAGCGGTACGCAAGGAAACCAAGTGGGTATCGCAACGCATGTGAGTACGGGCGAAGAAGTGATTACGGAAGCCCAGGCACACATCTTTTACTACGAAGCAGCAGCCATCTCGGTGTTTAACGGAGCTCAGGTCCGTCAGATTCCAACCGACAACGGGATCATGACACCAGAACAGATTCGCCGCGCCATTCGTCCGAAAGACGTACACCAACCGCGAACGGCCCTTGTCGCAGTAGAAAACACCCACAACCGCGCAGGTGGAACGGTTTGGCCGCTCGCAGCGCTTGAAGGTGTGCGAGCGGTTGCAGATAATGCAGGTATCCCACTTCACATGGATGGAGCCCGGGTATTCAACGCTGCAGTGGCGCTCGGGGTTCCGGTGCGTGAAGTTGTAAAGCACGTTGACACCGTCTCCGTCTGCCTGTCAAAAGGCCTTTGTGCACCTGTTGGCAGCGTGCTTGCGGGGCCGCGAGATTTCATTGAACGTGCTCGCCAGTGGCGTAAGCGTATGGGCGGCGGCATGCGCCAGGCAGGCGTCATTGCAGCACCCGGTATCATTGCCTTGACAAAGATGGTGGAACGGTTGGCGGAAGATCACGAAAACGCGCGACTCCTCGCCGAGAAACTTGCTCAGATGGACGGCGTGGATGTGAATCTCGACAAAGTAGAGACCAATATCGTGATTGCCGATATTGCCAACACCGGGCTCTCCGTATCGGACTTTCTCGGCCGTCTTGCAGAACGAAACGTGCTTGCCACCTCATTTGGCGAGACGCTGGTTCGGTTTGTCACGCACCACGACGTCAGCCGTCAAGACGTGGAGACGGCAGTCGACGCGGTACATCATGTGGTCAGCGGAGCGAGGGTTCACTAATGGACCTGTTTGAACTAGCGGATGAGCGGGATCAGACGGACGCTGCGCCGTTGGCGTTTCGAATGCGTCCCCGTTCTCTGGATGAATTTGTGGGCCAGGAGGATATCGCCGGGCCCGGCACACTCTTGCACCGAGCGATTGAAGCAGATAGACTCTCCTCGGTCATTTTCTACGGACCGCCTGGTACCGGTAAAACCACGCTGGCTCAGGTCATTGCACAATCGACGAAAGCCCGCTTTATGACCTTAAATGCGGTGTCAGCAGGCGTGGCAGACATCCGTGAAGTCGTCCGGACGGCACAGGACGAGCGGGCGATGTACAAGCGCAAGACGGTGCTTTTTATCGACGAAATCCACCGTTTCAACAAGGCTCAACAGGATGCGCTCTTGCCCTACGTGGAGCAGGGGCTCATCACGTTGATTGGCGCGACCACAGAAAACCCGTATTTTCAGGTGAACCCGGCCTTAGTATCGCGATCGCACGTGTTTCACCTGCAAGCGCTCCATCCGTCAGCCCTCGATACTTTGGTCGATAGAGCCTTGAGTGATGAGGAGCGAGGGCTCGGGTTAATGCACGCGAGGGTAACGAGTGAGGCGAAAGACGTGTTGGTCAGGGGCTGCGGCGGTGACGCACGGCGGCTTCTGAACGCGCTTGAGAGATCG
>JAKAXI010000097.1 GCA_021816665.1 Bacillota bacterium
CTCCGCGCAATGGGCGACGATCTCCGTAGGCCTCGCGTTGTCCCCGCCCAAGGCAGTCTTTTTCGCTCCGTACGTGGCACAGGCGGAAGGGTTCTTTGCGAAAGAGCACCTAAAGGTCAAACTCGTTGGCATGCCAAACGGCCTGCAGACGGAACTAGGCACGACGTCCGGAAGTATTCAGTTTGGCTTCAGTTCTGCTACGGACGCCATTGAATCCGCGGCGGCTAACGCGCCCATTCACGCCATCTGGTCGTATGCGACCAAACTCGACACAGAGTGCATCTCTGCCCCAAGTATTCCATCCGCGAAGGACCTGGTCGGAAAACCGGTCGGAAGCACTGGCACAGGTGGATTCTCGTACACGCTGCTCAACGCTTGCCTCGCGCCCGCAGGTGTGTCGCCAAGCCAAGTGAAGCCAGTGAATATGCAGCGTTCGGAGTTTGTGCCAGCGCTCGTCTCCAACCACATTTACGCAGCGGTGTTCCACGCGGACGACGCATACACAGTCCTCCACGCAAAACCTGGTCTGCACGTGCTGGAGAAGGAGTACCAAGCTGTTCCGAATTGGTGGTACGGCGGCATTACGGTCCTCGACTCCTACGCAAAGGCCCATACAGACGTCGTCGAGCGCTTCTTGACCGCTATGGTGTTGGCCGACCGCTGGATGTACAACCCGGCGAACAAGTCGAAGTTAATTGATATCGGTGTCAAGGCCAGCGGCGAAGACCGCGGCGCTGTTACGTACGCTGTCAACTTCATTATCCAGGGGCACCTCTGGCCGACGGGGCTTGGCCTCAGCAAGACTCAGGAAGAGTTCACGGCGCAGCAGCTGAAAAAGTTCAACGAGATTAAGTCCATCCCCTCGTACAGTTCGGTCGTCAACCCGACGTACATTGAGGCAGTGCTGAAAAAACTGGGCAACTCGGGAAGTTGACCTGCACTGCTGCAGTTGCGTCACAGAGGACGGTCGCTCGTACCGTCCTCTGTGCATGTGTCTGCGACGGTTGCCCATGACTCTACGCATGAGGAGGCGGACATGACATTGTCCAACAGGTTCATCCAAATGACGCAACCCGAAATTGCGAGCGCCCTCGAGCGCAACCCACTGGTCATCATCCCAACGGGAAGCGTTGAGCAACACGGCCCGCACTTGCCGACTGGAACCGACTACTACGCGAGTCTTGGAATCGCAGAGAGTGTCGCGCAGCACCTCGATGCCCTTGTGTTGCCGTTCTGCCCAATCGGCGTTACCCCCATGCACATGCCTTACGAAGGAACGCTGACTCTGTCGCCAGAG
This sequence comes from Bacillota bacterium, assembly GCA_021816665.1. Lineage (GTDB taxonomy): Bacteria > Bacillota > Bacilli > Alicyclobacillales > Alicyclobacillaceae > Alicyclobacillus_L. The sequence continues at coordinate 1,298 of JAKAXI010000097.1, forward strand.
ACGTTCCAGAACCTGCTCGTCGACGTGGCCGGGTCTGCTGCGAAGCACGGTGCGCGAGAAGTGATCATTCTCAACTGGCACGAAGGGAACATACCTTCCATCGCATTAGCGGCGGAACGCCTGCAGAACGAACACGGGCTGCTGGTGCTCGTCATCCAAGCCTGTTACGTCGCAGAAGAGATGTTCGGGGCAGATGCCAACGGCCTCACTCACGGCGGCGAGATCGAAGTCTGGTCCGTGATGTGCGTCCGTCCGGAACTTGTGCACTTGGAGCGTGTCGCCTCATCGTCCGACCGCATTCGCGGCGCCGAGGTCGACCGCATCCGCCGTACGCGCACCTATCAACCCGTGCTGCGCGACATTCGCGTGATCGCGCCGACCGGCTGGTATGGTGACCCGTTGAAGGCAACGCCGGAAAAAGCGGCCCAGTTTGCGCAGCGGATTGGCGAGGAGATCGCGCTACAGGCCGGTGAGACGCTGAAGCAGCTGCGGGTGATGAACCAGTTGTAAGCAGGGAGGGTGTAAAGTGGCGCGGCTTCTGCGAAAAGACAGTTGGGTAGATTTAAACCTCCCAGGGCGCAAATCAAGCGAGATCGTTTCGTCAAAAACGGGATCGAAAAATGCAACCCTACGCTATGTCGAGATCCCGGTTCCAGCCGAGGGTCAAACCAGCAGAGCCATGCACTTGCATCGCTCAGTCGAGGAGGTCATCTATGTGCTGAGCGGGGAGGGAGTGTTTGAAACACCGGACGAGAAGTTGGCTGTGCACGCTGGCGATGTCGTTGTCGTACCGGGGGACCAGCCGCACGTGACGCGCAACGTGTCCAATGTGGTGTTGCGGCTGATGTGTTTTTTCCCTCATCCAGACATTGCTGCCGTTACCGTCAACCTTCTCCAGGAGTAAACGTTCTCGGCGCTCTGAAGTTGACGGTCGGACAAACCAGGAGTATGCGGCCTGTGCGCGCCGGGCGCAAAGGCAACAGATTGGAGGTCTCGTTGTTGATAGATGTTTTGTGTCTAAGACCGGAAGCGGATTTTCTGGCAGTCGGCGTTACACCGCCCACGGAGCTGGCGATTGCGTATCGGGATCCGGCAGATGACGACGTCAGCGCACTCCTCGCAAGTGCGCGCGCACTGGTCTTACCGTCTGCTGGCCAGGCATTGAATGAAGAGTGGTTTGCATCAGTGCCAAACCTTCAGTTGATCCAGTTTACCGGCGCGGGCTGGGACCGCATCTCACAAGCCACGCTGCGCCAAGCCGGTTGCTATGTGGCCAACGTGCCTGGCGTCAACGCAATCGACGTAGCGGAGTACGTGTTGTTGACGGCAGGGATGTTGTTGCGCAACATCAAACTCGGCGATGCGCTCATTCGCCAAGGGCGGTATGTCGAAGCGCGTCGGGAGCTCGCTGCGGAGAACGTGCGCGGGTTTCGCGGCATTACCGTCGGCGTCGTCGGACTCGGTCACATCGGCTACACCGTCGGAAAGGTGTTGCACAGCCTTGGCGCGAGTGTCATGTTCTACGACCCGCAGCCGCGCTACGCCGATGAAGCGGCCGCGCTCGGTTTTGCACAGACTTCGCTCGAGGACCTGCTGCGCCACGCCGACGTGATCACGCTGCACGTCCCGTTGCTCCCGCAGACGCGAGGCTTGATTGGCAGAGCACAGTTGGAGTGGGTCAAGCCGGACGCCGTGATTGTGCACGCGTCAAGAGGCGGCGTGGTCGACGAAGCGGCCCTGCTGGAGCGTCTCACGGCGGGGGCCATTCGCGCAGTTGCGCTCGACGTCTACACGTCAGAACCGCTCCCATCCGACTCTTCCATCTTGGAAGCTGCAAAATCACTCGAAGGCCGCTTGCTGTTGACCCCGCACATCGCGGGAGTCACGCGACAAGCTGCCGCTGCCCTCTACGCAACCGCCTGGGAGAACGTGGCGCGAGTGCTGTTGGAGGAAGCCACACCGCTTCATCAAGTTATATAGCAGCGTTTTGAACTGGAGCATAGAGAAAAGGAGAGGAGCAGTATGCACCTGGAAACAGATGAAAGAGTGAACCAAGTTACGGTTGGTTTTATCGCCGGGGACGGTGTGGGCCCCGAAGTCATGCGGGCTGCGCAGAGAGTCGTCAATCGGACCTTGGAACTCGTCAGCGACGGACGGGAGGTGCACTGGGAGGAGTTGTTGGTCGGGCAGAAAGCTCGTGATTTGACTGGAGAGTACTTGCCGAACAGAGCGCTCTACGCGATGGAGGAACTCGGATTGGTCCTCAAAGGCCCGTTGTCCACACCGGTCGGCGAGGGGATCCGCAGTCTGACGGTTCAAATGCGCAAAGCACTCGACCTGTACGCCTGCATTCGCCCGATTCGCTACTTCCCTGGCGTGCCCTCGCCGGTCAAACACCCGGAGCAGATCGATATGGTCGTCTTTCGGGAGAATACGGAAGATGTGTACGCCGGGATCGAGTGGGAGACTGGCAGCACACAGGCGCGCGAATTGAGTGCGTACCTGCGAGACCTTGGAGTCAGCGTTCCGGACGATGCCGCACTTGGCGTGAAGGTGATGACGCCAAAGGGAAGTGAGCGGCTGATCCGCGCAGCTCTCTTGTATGCGCTTGGCGAAGGTCGGCGCAGTGTCACGATGATGCATAAAGGAAATATCATGAAACACACAGAAGGCGGCTTTCGCCGCTGGGGTTACGAGCTGGCGGCGCGCGAGTTTGGTGGCGCGGTGGTCCTGGAAGGTCAGGAACCATCCGATCACGCTGGTCTCCGACAGGTCGTTCTGAAAGACCGGATCGCTGATAACCTGTTTCAACAGGTGTTGACCCATCCAGGCGAGTTTGACGTGATCGCGGCGCCCAACCTCAACGGTGACTACCTGTCGGACGCGTTGGCGGCGCAGGTGGGCGGACTTGGCATGGCGCCAGGAGCCAACGTGTCTGAACGAGTGGCCGTGTTTGAGGCTACGCACGGGTCAGCGCCGAAGTACGCAGGGCAGGACCGGATGAACCCTTGCAGTCTCATTCTGTCCGCCGCTATGCTGTTCCGCCACATCGGCTGGTCTGATATCGCGACCGTAGTAGAGGCGGGGATTGTGCAGGCGATCGCAAAGGGCAATGTCACCTATGACTTGGCAAGAGGCAATGATAGAGCAACGGTCACCTCGACGACCGGCTTTGCGACAGCCATTATTGAAGGCATACAGGAATCTTTTGTCTCCTTTGAGTTTTCCCAAGGAGGGCGTTAGGTTAGAATAGCGCGTGGGTGTATGCCCTTTGACAGAGGGGAAGAAGGGAATCAATGTGCTTTTCGACGCGATTTCAGACAATCAGGCGTTAAGTCAACGAATCGTCAATCAGATCACGAAAAAGATCAAGACGGGTGAGCTGAAACCGGGGGACCGACTGCCCACCGAACGGACGATGGCCGAGCAGTTTCAAGTCAGTCGGACAGCGATCCGTGACGCTATCAAAATCCTGTCAGGCAGCGGTTTATTGGAGGTTCGCCACGGCGTCGGCATTTTCGTTGCAGACTCTCGCAGCGAAGAAAGTGAAATCGTGTGGAATTTTACACACGCCAATCTGCGGGATGTATTTGAAGTGAGGCGGGCGCTCGAAGCGCAGACCGCATTTCTGGCAGCGATCCGCCGGGCCGACCATCACATTGTTCGCCTCAGACAGATTATCGCTACAGCACAAGCGCATTCTGACGACGTCAGTGTACTGAATGACTGTGATGCCCAGTTTCATGAAACCGTCGCGGAGGCATCGCAAAATGTCCTGATTCTCGACGTGATGTGGACCATCTTGGACGTTGTGGCAGACACGCGCCGGGCGAGTTTGTCCATTCCATCGAGACCCCAGGTTTCACTCGAAGAACACAGCGCCATTCTGGATGCGATTATCGAACAGCAGCCAGAACGAGCTCGTCTCCTGATGCTGCACCACCTCGACAGCGTTGAATCGGCAATCGCTTCGAACCTGCCGAGACAAGCAAAGCAACCGTCGGCCGATCGCGAATCGACCGAGCCGGCCAAGTAGCGGGATCGTATACTGTACGACCACTCCTAGCGGGAGAGGAGGCAGGTCGACTTGGGCGCCCTCAGAGACTGGAGACACGGTGTCGAACAGACAACTTGGTACCCTTGGCTGGTTTTCGCCGCTGTCGTCAACGGTCCGTTTATGGCGAATGTAGACAGCAGCATCGTGAACGTCGCTTTGCCTGTCTTGGAGCGACAATTCGACGTCGGGCCGAGTGTCCTCCAGTGGGTAATCTCTGCCTATGTGCTGATGATTACCGGGATCCTCCCAGTAGTCGGGAACCTTTCAGACAGGTCCAATCGCAAACACATATTTATCTTTGGGACAGTGGTCTTTACCCTTGGTTCCATATTGTGCGCATTCTCCGCCAGCATTGACGAGCTGATCGCCTTTCGGGTCATCCAATCAGTTGGCGGCGCCATTCTAATGGGCAATTCCATGTCGATTGTCGCTTATGTGTTTCCGGCTGGAAGGCGCGGGAAACCCCTCGGGCTAATCGGGAGCACCATCGCAGCCGCGACCGTTGTCGGGCCGTCTCTTGGAGGATTGCTCATTTCGTGGTTTAGCTGGCGAGCGATCTTTTGGGTGAATGTGCCGGTTGGGTGCTTCTCCATCGTGATGTCGCTCATCGTCATGATGGACATCACGCCGCGCAAAGAGCCGAAGGTGTTTGACTACTTCGGCGCTGTCTACTTCTTCGCTGCTGTCGTGAGTTTGCTGCTGATGGTGTCGGAAGGGCAGACGTGGGGGTGGGGCCAACCAGTGACTTGGCTGGTCTTTCTGTGCAGCGTGGTTTTTTGGGTGCTGTTTGTTCGCCGCGAACTGCGCGTGGAGTCGCCGCTCATTCATCTGGGCCTGTTCAAGTCGACCGCCTTTTCGCTCGGCAATCTGTCCGGGTACCTGTTCTATATCATGATGATGTTTCCAAGCTTCATCTTACCGCTCTATATGCGTCATGTTCTGAACATTCCGATTGCAAACATTGGCTTACTGCTTACGCCTCAGGCGATCAGCATGATCATCTTCTCTCCCCTCGGCGGTTGGCTCGCGGATAAATACGGCACCACGACTCCGACCGTCGCCGGGACGGCCGTAGCCACCACCGGCCTGTGCTTGCTCATGCGCCTCGGCCCCCATTCGACGTACGTCTACATCATCGCCGCCCTGGCCACTTTTGGTCTGGGGATGGCTCTCTTCACATCGCCGAACAACGTCTCTGTGCTTGAGAGCGTGCCGGTCGAAAAGACGGGTCTGACCGGGAGTTTGATCGCGACAGTGCGAAACGCAGGCCGCGTCTCGGGCGTCGCCATAGCTGTTCTACTTTTGCAAGTCAGCGTCAGCGCCGCACAGTTGCAAACGTCTTCGGGGTTCGATCACGCGTCGTCTGTCGCGTTTGCAGGTGCAGTCGTTACTGGCGCGGTGGTCACGCTGGTCAACTTGGTTCGGTTCTGGCTGCACCGCTCACAAACCGCTTTGGCGTCTCAGGGCGACGTCGCTGCACCCGGTTCGGAGCGCTGAACGGTGCGCCCGGGCGGGGGTGGGACAGGGGCGACACGTCCGAATCGTGATCGCGCCATTACAACCCGCATCCCGGTGTGCCCCAGGTCCCGGTGTG
>JAKAXI010000098.1 GCA_021816665.1 Bacillota bacterium
GCGCACGCTATGATCAAAGGCATGGGCGGCGCGATGGACTTGGTGCACGGCGCCAAACGCGTTGTGGTCACGATGGAACACGTGAACAAGCAAGGCGAGTCGAAAGTGTTGAGGGAGTGTCGGCTGCCGCTCACGGGCAGAGGCGTCGTACACCGCATCATCACCGACTACGCCGTCTTCGACTGCACGCCAAACGGCCTCGTCCTGCGGGAAGTTGCGCCTGGCCACACGGTCGAAGAGATTCGCAGTATCACCGAGGCGTCGTTCACGACCGCAGAGACGGTTACCGAGATGTAAACGTCATCGGCAGTTCTGTGACGCCATGAACGATAAACCCGCGCGCCGGCGTGAGTTCAAAGTCGCGGACCAACTCCCAGCTTGAAAACCGCTCCATCAGCGCGGTCAAGGCGACTTTCGCTTCCAGCCTGGCAAGCGGGGCGCCGAGGCAGAAATGGATGCCGTGTCCGAAGGCAATGTGCGGATTGGGCGAGCGGGTTACGTCAAACAAATCGGGATCGGCAAATTGACGCTCATCCCGATTGGCCGACCCGATGAACGCGACGACGTGCGCGTCCTTTGGAATGACCTGACCGGAGATGGTGACGTCTTCGACAGCCCGGCGGAACATCGCCTGGACAGGCGAGCGCAAGCGCAGTGTCTCCTCAATGGCACCGGGAAGCAGCGTGGGGTTTTCGCGGACGTTCGCGAACGCATCTTCGTGTTCGAGGAGTGTCCGCACGGCGTTGCCAATCAGGTTGGTGGTCGTCTCGTTTCCAGCGACGAGGAGCAGCCAGCAAAGCGACAAGATGTCGCCTTCTGAAAGCTTGTGTTCGCCGTCTTGCGCCTGTAACAGCGCGGACACCAGGTCGTCCTGTGGCGCGCGTTTGCGTTCTTCAATAATCCCCCGGAAATAAGCGTTCATCTCTTCGTGGGCCTGTTGCGACCCTGCAGCCTCGCCGCCGACCATCCGGTCCGCAGACGCCACGACCTCGTCTGACCAGTGTTTGAACTTGTCCCGATCCTTCGCAGGAATGCCGAGCAACTCCGCGATCACGATGACTGGCAGTGGGTATGCGAAGTCGCCGACAATGTCCATCCGCCCGACTGCTGCAACCTTGTCGAGCAGCTCGTGGGCGATGGCGTCAATACGCGGTTCGAGCGCTGCCACCGCGCGTGGGGTAAACGCGCGGTTGACGAGAGAACGGAGGTCTGTGTGGCGAGGAGGATCAGTGGTGATCAGCACTGAACCTTGGCGCGCGCGCCCAGCGGGACTCGTCCCGCCTTGCAAGGCGCTCTCTGCGGCGTCAGAAGCGGCTTGGCGAGGTCCATACGAGGACGAAAAACGAGCGTGATCAGAAAGAACTGCTTTGACATCGTCGAACCGAAACACCGTCCACACACCTGGCGGGTCCAGGTAAAAAACCGGCTTGTGGTCACGTAGTTGCCGGTACATCGGGAACGGGTTCAATCGCATCTGGTCAGAAAACAGGGACTCCATTACCGCACCTCCAGAAAAAGGGTTTTGTAAGGTTTACTGTGAACTTTGCGCCTCTTCTCGGTTTCCCTCAATCCATTGTAGCGCAGTCGTGCGATCCCGGGGCTGCTGTGCGCCTGCTAGGCTAGACACTCTCTACCAGCGTTCCCGCAACTGCGCTATACTCGTGGGCAATACGGGGAGGCGGTGCCAGGATGTACGAGGCGACCCGGCAGTTGACACTAGACTTGGTGGCAATGCCTTCAGTCAATGGAACCCCAGGTGAGTCCGCAATCGTTGAATATTTGTATCACCGTCTGATGCGGCACAGCGCGTATCGCGCTGGTCGCATGAAGTTGTTCCTGGTGCCTGCCGTCGATGACCCACTGTTCCGACCGGTGCTGATCGCACACATGCCAGGGCGGGCTAGAAACAGAACTGCCGATTCCAGAGCGCGCCGAGGCGTGCTGTTGTTCGGACACACGGACACGGTCGGGACGTCCGATTTTGGGGCCTTGGAGTCCCTTGCGTTTCGACCGCTCGAATTAACAGAGGAAGTCAAATCCGGAGTGTTTGGGGCCGTTGCGGCACAGCGGGCGAAGTCCGGAAAGTGGTTGTTTGGACGCGGTGTGCTTGACATGAAATCCGGTGTCGCGGCTGCCCTAATAGCGTTTGAGGCGCTGGCTGAGAAAGGAACGGAGACAGACGTCTTCTTTTCGGCCACTCCTGACGAAGAGGTGGGCTCACTCGGTGTCAAGACGCTCGCTGCTTGGCTGCGCGATTACTTGCCAGCAGAGGGGATTGCGCTGCAGGCTGCGATCAACACGGACTACACCAGTTGGCAGCCGGGTGACGGCGGCGCTCGCCACATCTACCTTGGCAGCATCGGAAAACTCCTCCCGGCGGTCTACGTACGTGGTGTGCCGAGTCACGCTGCGGAGCCGCACAATGGACTCGATCCGAACCTTGTCGTCGCTGCCATCACTAACCGCGTTGTGTACAACAGGGCGCTTTGCGATGAAGATGACAGTGAACTGAGTCCCTACCCGGTTTGCCTGCACCAGCGCGACGACAAACCAGGCTACGACGTACAGACTGCTGTGTCGGCGTCTGCCTACTACAATCTGTTTCACATGCAAAAAAGTCCTTCCCAGCAACTCGATGCGTTCACCGAGGCAGTGCGGTTGGCGGTGGCAGACGTACAGGCGGCACATCCGGATGTGGTCGCTGCCGATATCCCCGTGCTGACGTTCCAAGACCTCTGGGAAGAAGTCGGGGAAGAGACCCAAAACGAGGTCCGCAGCTTTGCCGACTCGCTCACATTGAGTCAGGACCTACGCGAGCGCTGTCGGCTGATCACGGAGCACCTCTTGCAGAAGAGCGTCCGCTCGGGCCCGGCTGTGGTGGTCTACTTTGCGAACGGACTGGTGCCAAAAGTGAACAGCGGCATTCTCGTACGCGACATTTTGACAACCGCCCTCGCTGCGTTTACCGGAGAGACTGGCGAAGCGTTTGCTCTGCACCGGTACTTTCCGTACATCTCCGACCTGAGCTTTCTGACACCCTCCCCGGACTGGGACGATAGAGCGTTCCGGCGCAACTTCCCGTCTCTGTACACGGCTTCTCCGGCACCGCTTCGAGAGTTGCCCGTTCTCATGGTCGGCACATATGGTACGGGCGCACATCAACCGGACGAATGTGTAGACGCAGAGTATACATTTGGCCGCTTGCCCGTCCTGTTGGCGTGGCTGTCGCAGCGCCTCGCTGCAGACTGACAGGCACAGTTGGGGGTGTTCATGGCTTGCTCTTGTGGTTTTCATGCTGCTTGCTCTGCTGGTAGTGGTTCGTTACAACGCGGATGAAGCGCTCGGCAATCGGGTCATGCTCGAGGTTTTCGCGGTAGATGAGGAAGGTGGGCCGTACCCAAGCGGGATCAGAAAGTGGAATTCGGACGTATCCTTTTTCTTCGGCATCATGTAGAGTCCGCCGCGGCAGGCAAGAGACGCCGAGGCCATGGCCGACCATAGCTTTGATGCCGTCGATGCTGTCTAACTCCATGCGGATTTTCGGGTATACGCCGACTCTGGCGAGCAGTCCCATCACACGTTTGCGAAACGGGGCGTCGTCGCGGGCAAAGGCGACAAACGGGGCTTGATGAAGGCCGCGAATGCCGGGGAAGTCGTGAGTAAAGTAATGCCCTTTCGGCACGATTAAATCGATCACGTCTGGCTCAAACTCGAGCAGGCGGATGTGCGGGTGGTAGATCGGTTCGCCCATAAAGCAAAAGTCGACTTGGTCCGCGAGCAGCGCGTCTTTCATCTCGTCGTACAAGCCCATGCGAACCTCCAGGCGAACATTTTCGTGCTTGAGCATGCGCGACAAACACGCGGGGACGTCGGTTGAGACAAAGGCGCGACCTGACATCACGCGCAAAGTTGGCTCGTTCGCCGTGACAGGTTGTGTCATCTCTGCTTCGATGGCCGTCATACGCTCCGCCAATTGCAAAAACCGTTCGCCGTTCACCGTCAGTTTGACACCGTCTGGCCGGCGGTCGAACAGCGCGTAGCCGACAGCGTGCTCGAGTCGCTGTAAACGGGTCGTGACAGTGGATTGCGACATGAACAGCTGTTCCGCAGTCCGGGAGAGCGACCCAATGCGAGCGATTGCGAGAAACAACTGGATGTCCTTGGTCTCCATGAAATACGATCCCCCGTCGCCGTTAAATTGCTCCGCATCCTTGATTCGGATGAATTCTAACACTCGACCGAAAGTGGGACAAGACGCCGCCAACAGCACATCTGTGGTGAATTGTTCCCCGCAGTGGTACGCTTTGGACAGTGACTTTTGGCATGAGAGGAGCTGAGAAACCGTTGGCTGAACATCACTCACTGAACCCACAGTGGGACCTCGAGTCGATTTTTCCAGGGGGCAGTGCCTCCTCAGCGTTCCGGACATTCTTGGATGAGCTCGAACATGACTTTCCGCTGCTCGGCGAGGCTGCAGCAAAGTTGTCACCCGCTACCAAAGCTGAAGAGTGGGAGGCGTTTTGGGCGCGCGTGCAGAACTTGCGAGCGCGCATGATCCAGGCAAGTTCCTTCGTTGGCTGTCTGACCGCTCAGAACATGAAGGACAAGGCAGCGAAACTGCTGGAGGGCCGTGTTAAGAAGGTGCAGGCACAGCAGCGCGCAGCTCTGGCTGTGGTGGACGGGGTTTTGCTGCAAATCCCGGACAGCGAATGGCAGGCATTGTTACAACACGATGGCCTCAAGGCGATCGCGTTCACGCTAAACGAACGTCGGACCACGGCACAGCAAAAGCTCCCTACGGACGCCGAAGTGCTCATTTCCGACCTCAGTGTCGATGGCTACGAAGCGTGGGGCGATATGTATTACACGGTTGTCTCGCGCATGAGCATCCCGTTTGAGGAAAACGGCGAGACGTTGGAACTGTCGATGGGACAGGCGGCCAATAAGCTGAAGAGCCCGGACCGAGCCGTTCGTGTCCCGCTGTTTAAACAGTGGGAAGAGACTTGGTCCAGCCACGCCGACTTGTTTGGCCACATCCTCAATCACCTCTCGGGTCACCGTCTGCAAGTCTATAAACACCGCGGGTGGGATTCAGTGCTCTTGGAGCCGCTCGCGATGAACCGGATGAGTGCGGAAACTCTGGAAGCGATGTGGGGGACCGTTGAACAGAACAAGGGACCCTTTGTCGAGTACCTGGCGCGCAAAGCGAAGCTGCTGGGTCTCCCCGCGATGTCGTGGCACGACTTGGATGCGCCCATTCCGGGACCCGCACGGACCTACAGTTACGACGAAGCGCGCGCGTTTATCGTCGAGCAGTTTGGCAAGTTTAGCCCTGACATGGCGGCGTTTGCGAACCACTGCTTTGAGCAGCGCTGGATTGAGGCAGAAGACCGCCCAGGCAAGCGTCCAGGCGCTTTCTGCACCTCATTTCCGGTGACGAAGGAGTCGCGTGTGTTCGCCACGTTCAGCGGGTCGGCTGACAACGTTTCTACGCTCGGGCATGAAATTGGCCACGCCTACCACAGCTACGTGCTGCGCGATCTGCCGCAGTTCGCACGCGGCTACGCAATGAACGTCGCGGAGACGGCGTCCACCTTTGCCGAGACGATCATCATGGATGCGTCTGTAAACGCTGCACAGTCGGAGGAGGAGCGAGTCGCTTTGCTCGACGACAAAGTGCAGCAGAGCGTCAACATGTTCATGAACCTGCATTCGCGATTCTTGTTTGAGACGCGCTTTTATGACCGCAGGCGCGCTGGCCTGTTGTCGGAGGATGAGATTAGCTCCCTGATGGAGCAAGCTCAGAAGGACGCGTACCACAATGCCCTGTCTGAGTACCACCCGACATTTTGGGCATCAAAGCTGCATTTTTACTCGACAGGCGTACCGTTTTACAATTTCCCGTACACCTTTGGTTATTTGTTCAGCACAGGGATTTACGCTCGTGCCAAGACCGAAGGAATTGGCTTTGCAAAGCGGTATGTCGACTTGTTGCGGGATACGGGCCGCATGACGGTGGAGGATTTGGTCCAGAAGCACCTCGGCGTTGACATTCGCAAACCGGACTTCTGGCAGAGCGCCGTCGGCGTAACGGTCGCGGACGCCAAGGAGTTCTTGCGTCTCACGCAGTGACCCACAGTTCACACGGGCACTGACACTTGGTTTCGGAAGGGGAACGAGGCGATGGAGCGGAGTTTGCCGCCACTGTTTGCGGAGCGTGCCGCACCTTCAGCCGTGACAAGCGATCGTAATGTTGTCACAGACTTGCCCGTGATTTCCGTGCGCGACGTCTCGTTTGCGTATCCGCGCCGACCCGGCGAAGACCCGGGCGGTGACGGCAGTCGAACAGAGCAAACCGAACCCACGTCAGAGCGCGTGCTTCAGCACGTGTCTCTTGACGTGCATAGAGGCGAGTTTGTCGCAGTGCTAGGGCGCAACGGCAGCGGCAAGTCGACGTTGGCGAAGCTGATGAACGGACTCATGCGCCCGCTTCAGGGCGAGGTCCTTGTGCAGGGGCGAGTCACGACTGATCGCAGTTCTCTGCGGGAGGTTCGGCAGCGCGTTGGCATGGTTTTTCAGAACCCGGACAACCAACTCGTTGCAACGGTCGTTGAAGAAGAAGTGGCGTTTGGCCTGGAAAACTACGGGGTGCCGCGCGACCTCATGCTGGAGCGCGTGACTGCTGCCCTGCGGCGCGTTGGCATGGACGCACACCGACAGCGGCGTCCGCATCAACTGTCCGGCGGGCAGAAGCAGAGAGTCGCAATTGCCAGCGTGATCGCGATGCAGCCCGACTGTGTCATCTTTGACGAAGCGACGAGTATGTTGGACGTCGAAGGTCGGCGCGAGGTCATGGCTTTGATGCGCGACCTGCATGCGCACGGTACGGCCGTTGTCGCGATCACGCATCACATGGAAGAAGCGTTGCA
>JAKAXI010000099.1 GCA_021816665.1 Bacillota bacterium
GCCAAGCTTCGTAGTCTTCTGGACTGTGCACGGGCCTTGTCCACCACTCTGGCCAACCCGCTGCTTCCGCGTCGACCCGCGCTAACTGCAGTCTCTCGAGCGCGGGCTGTAGGCGGGCTTCACCTGCATCTGCGACCTCCATGAAGGCTTGTCCCGCCCTCTGACGGTAACAAGCGAGAAGCGGTTGCAACCGTCCTTCGCGCACGACCGTCGCCCCGTCGCAGACCGGTCTTGCCGCCAAGAGTGCCGCTTGGCAAGCAAGCAACGCCCCCGGTTGGAGTCCAGGTAAGTCCCCAGCCGCTACAAACACCTCGTCAGAGTCCGCAACTTCTGGCCAGCCGTGCGCGATTGCCTGTAGCGGCCCAGCGTGCCACAATGCGTCCGTCACTGCTGTCACGCTCGGAAGTCGAGCTACGACACGCAGCACATCGGCTCCGGGTTCTGGCGGCAACAGCACGTAAGTCCGGTCCGCAACTGCAACCGTTGCAGCGAGTACTGCATCGAGTACGGTTCTGGCGCTTCCACGGCTCCAGGGCAGAGTCAGTTTGTTCCGGCCCATTCTGCGACTGGCGCCTCCGGCGACGATCAGTGCTGCGCTTGACATACGCGCACCCCGGTCTCTGTGACAATTTGATGTACCAAGATGTCGTGGCTCGCGCGCGGGAGTTCATCCATGACGAGCATGTTGTAGACAATCCCGATGCGCACCGGTTTGGCACCTTCCCCCGCAAAAAAGCGGTCGTAGTACCCACCACCGTAACCGAGGCGAACCCCCGCCTCACTAAATGCTACGCCCGGCAAGAGCACAAAGTCGATGTCTGCCGCATCAACGAGAGTTGTTTCATCAGGTACAGGTTCTCTAATCCCGAACGGTCCCCGCCCAAACGCCCCTGGCTGTGCAGGGAGTTTCACCTCGTAGAAATACAGGCTGTGCGTTCCCCGCTCAGTCTTCGGGAAAACGATCTTCCAGCCTGCAGTCGAGAGCTTTTCGAGACAACTCGTGATGTCTGGTTCCCCTGCGTGACTCATGTACGCCGCAACCACCGGTGTTTCGGAGGCACGCCCCGCCATCAGCCGCAGGTGCTCTTCGAGGCGTTCTGCGATCGCCGCATCCCACTTTTTGTGCGCGGCTTTCGAGATCCCCCCACGCAACCTCAGGTATCGCTCCCGCAGCGCTGGCTTTTCATGTGCCAAGCCGCTCACGCCCCCTTTGGTCGTTTTGCGTCCCGCGAACGCCACAGTGTTTCTTACCTCTAGTGTACGCCCTCTGCAGTTCCGGTGCGCTTATACAACCCACATTGAACAAATACGAACGGAGCCCCTAGTGTGCACCAAGCGCCAACCAGGACGCCCCGTGCAATGAGCGACCACAGGATGTCCGTGGGCCACTGTATTACCCATTGTAGCGCAATCAGACCCGCCATGCCGATCAGAGCTGTGCACACTCGCCGCCACAAATTTGGCAACAAGTCACTTCCGACAAAACGTTCCTCGAAAAGGAGGCCAATCATCCCACCAAGCATCCACGACGCGTACTCCGCAGACACAACGCCGCGGTGAAAAACGAGCAGAAGGATGCCGAGCAGCAGAGCGATCGTCGCCCGCACCGAGAACGGGTAGTTGCGATACGTCCACCACTTTCCGACAAGCCAGCCAAGAGTCGAAAAAACTGTACCGAGCGCGAGCCCGAGCAAGACGTCGACAGGCCAGTGCAACCCCGCGTAAATGCGTGACACACCCACCACTGTCGCGAGCAGTAGGGCGCCGACCCACGCCCACCCGCGCGCCTTGCGCAGTGCCATCGCGAGCGCTCCAAAGAATGTCAACGCTTCTTGCGTATGCGCGCTTGGCAGCGAGTACCCGGGCCCGGTCGCCTGTGCTATTGTGCGGATCCCGGGCACCCCCGTCGGTCGCACCACGGACAGCGCCACTTTCAGCCAGTTGTTCACGTACATCGAAGCGAGCAACACGAAACCGATCCTCAGCCCGAAACGTCGGTGAATCGACCAGAAGATAACTGGCAACACAAGCAGATACACACCCTCCATGCCGTAGCGCGCGAAGATGTCGACGAGGCGTGTCAACCACGGTGCCTCGTACGCCTGCATCCAGACGATCAGGTGGTACTGCCAGACGTACCCGGCGGGCATTGGAAAATTCGGACCGCTCATTGTGTGCGCTTCCCTCCTTGTCTGACCCCATCCTGACAGACACCTTTGTGTGCACACCCCGCGTTGTCACGCCCGCGTCTGCTCCGGTACACTGAAGGGCAGTACACGTCCGAACAGGGTTGTCTAACGCATTGTATGAATGCAAGGGGACTGGCTATGATTGTTCTTTCAGCAAATCATGTCGAAAAGCAGTTTGACGGGCACGTCGTCCTGACGGATGCCAGCATTGTCGTGCAGACTGGCGAGCGCGTGGCGCTCGTTGGGGCAAACGGCGCTGGCAAGACGACGTTTTTGCATATCCTGGTCAGCGATGAGACGGCGGATGCTGGTGACATCAGCCTTGGCAAAGGCGTCACACTTGGGTTCGTCTCGCAGTTCCTCGACGCGCCTCCAGACACTACGCTGGAGGCGTTCATGCAGCAGGGGTTTGCCGAGGTTTACCAGATGGAGACCCGTCTGCATGAACTGGAGCACGCCATGGCAAATCCGGAAGTTTACGAAGACGAAGCGCGTTTCACAGCAGTGTCGGCTGAGTACGACCGCCTGCAGCGGATGTTCGACGAGCAGGGTGGGTACGCAGTCGAAGCACAGATCCGCCGCGTTCTGACCGGCATGCAGTTCCCCTCCGAGATGCACACCCAGACCGTCGGCAGTCTCAGCGGCGGCCAGAAGACCCGCCTTTCGCTCGCGCGCCTGCTCGCCACGACCCCCGACTTGCTGGTGCTGGACGAACCGACCAACTACCTCGACGTCGAGACACTCAGTTGGTTGGAAGATGAACTGAAAGGCTACCGCGGTGCCGTGCTCGTGGTTTCGCACGATCGCTATTTTCTCGACCAGATCGCGACTGTGACCTACGAACTCGATCGCGGCCGCACGACCCGCTACGTCGGCAACTACAGCGACTACGTGGAAGCGTCCGCTGAGCGGTTGGCGCAGGATGTAGAGCGCTACGAGGCGCAGCAGGCCGAGATCGCGCGAATTGAACAGTTCGTCGCGAAGAACATCGTCCGCGCCTCCACGACAAAGCGCGCACAGAGTCGGCGCAAGTGGCTCGAGAAAATGGAGCGGCTCGACGCGCCGCGCACGTCGACCGCGCGCCTTGCGCTGTCGTTCCACGCGGAGCGGGCGTCCGGCAAAGACGTGCTGAACGTGCGCGACCTAATCGTCGGCTACCCGGACAACCGCCTCGCCGGACCAATCAACCTACAGGTGGCCCGCGGTCAGCGAGTCGCCATCCTGGGGCCGAACGGGATCGGCAAGACGACGCTGCTGCGGACTTTGATCGGTCGACATGCTGCACTCGCAGGCACGGTGACGTGGGGCAGTCACGTCCAAATTGGCTACTACGACCAGGAGCAGGCCGATCTCGACCTCAAGAAGACGGTCCTGAGCCAGGTCTGGGACGAACACCCGCGCCTCGACCAGACGACCATTCGCACAGCACTCGGTCGCTTCCTGTTTCGCGGCAACGACGTCGACAAACCGGTCGCGGCTCTTTCCGGCGGCGAGCGCAGCCGACTCGCTCTCTGTCGGTTGATGCTACAGCAGGCGAACGTGCTGTTGTTTGACGAGCCGACCAACCACCTTGACCTGCCGGCGAAGGAAGTCCTGGAAGACGCGCTGCAGGACTACGAAGGCACGATTCTGTTCGTCTCGCACGACCGCTACTTTATCGACGCCATCGCGACACACGTGCTCGAGGTCGATCCCGCTTCTGTCCGCGTCTTCATCGGCAACTACAGCGACTACCGCTGGAAGCGCCAGCAGGAGGCGCTCGAAGCCGCGCGCGAGGCCGCGAGCGAATCCACGGGCGAAACCGCGGGCGGATCGGAAAAGCGAGGCGGCTCAGCGACCGGGGCCGCGACTGCGAGGAGCGCGGGCGGGACTCGGGCGGCTGAGCATCGCGCGGATGGGGCTGGCGGTGCGGCGGCCACCGGGATCGGCAGGACGGGAACGCCGGAATCGGCCCCTTCATCCGGTGGCGACGGATCGGCACAGTCGGTGGACGAATCAGCTAAGCGGGCGGCCGGCACCTCTTCAAATACAGCCCCGGGTGCGCGCCCGGCGACGCCGGGTCGCGTGCGATCGGCTGATCTGCGAAAGTTGCGCGCGAAGGTTGAGAAGCTCGAGGCCGCGGTGATAGAGGCGGAGGAACGCAAAGCCGAAATCGAACAGGCGATGGTCGATGCTGGACTCGCGCAGGACTTTGAGCGCGGAGCACAGTTGGAGCGAGATCTCGATGCAGCAACCTCTGCCTGCACGGCCGCACTCTCGGCGTGGGAAGAGGCAGCAGCCGAGTTAGAGGAAATGGAACGCGTCAGCGACTAGATGGAGATGCAGGACGCCGCGCGAGACCTGCGTGTGAACACGAGGCGGCAGGCGTGAACCGGCTGAGTAGCAGGCGCGCTCCGGTGACCAGGATCAGCGGACGGGGGGGGCAACAGGCAGGGGGAGTGGGCCGTGCGGAGCAACAGGCTGGGAGCAACAGACCGGGGGAGTAGACCGCACGGCGGGATCCGCCTCGGAAGTTTGTCGCGAGATTGTGGCTCTCTTGAACCGTCTGAAAACGTGGATCCGTCAGTTATCCACACTGTCCACAGGGTTATCCACAGGATAAAGCCTGCCACCGCGAGGATTCCGACACGTTTCCACAAAGTTCGTCACATCTTGTCCACAAACGTGTGGATTGTCGGGAACGTACACTAGCGCCGCAACGATTGTGGTCCCATGCAAGCCAGTAGCGGCCAAATTGGCAGCAAGGCTCGATGGACCGTCCATTGGCAACGCCATATTGGCGGTATGCCACCGTTAACGCCATTTTGGCCGGGCCTTCCTTAGGATCCCGATCACGTTGCGCCACTTTGGCGTTATTCACACTGGCCTTTCGAACGTTTACGCCATATTGGCGCTATGACCATGCTTGCCTTGGCCGTTACGCCAATATGGCGTTACCACAGGCCTAAGTCTAGGCATTTGCGCCATTTTGGCGTAATTTCCGGACACGTTTCAGATGCGTACGCCAAATTGGCGATATCGGCCATACAACCTCAGCAAATAGCGCCATTTTGGCGTTGTAGGGAGACTCCCTCACGCCATTGCGCCATAATGGCGGTAAGGATAGCGGGATCCCTCAGGTTTACGCCATTTTGGCGATAACTTAACTCATCCGCACCCATATAGCGTCATATTGGCGGTATGCCCCCCTTACGCCATTTTGGCCGTAACGATTCGTGCAAGCCCACCTGCCCTAGCGCCATTTTGGCGTCATTGCCCCGCTAACGCCATTTTGTCCGGACCTTCCGTAGGATCCCGATCACGTTGCGCCACTGCAACGGTAACCAACGCGACCGCACAGCTAGCTAGCCTAGCGCCGTAGCCAAGCACAAGTCACCGGGGGCGTAGCGGGATCTCGCGGATGCAGTTCAAGCCGTTCTGCCAAACGTCGAGTGACAGCGTAGCGGAAGCGTTTAGGGAGAGGTCGTGTCCGCGGACCCGCATGATCCCTGTGCCACCCTCGCCTGCGCCGACCACCGCCCGCCAGTAGGCCGCGGCCCCAATCATCGCGGCGTTGTCCGTGCAAAGCGCGAGTGGAGGCATGCGCAGCAAAAAGCCGTCGCGATCGGCTCGGGCCGTTAGAGCGCTCCGCAGTCCGGAATTGGCTGCCACACCACCGGCCACGACGACCGTGCGCAGCCCCGTGGCTGCGACAGCCCGCGCCGTCTTTTCGACGAGTACCTCGACGACCGCCGCCTGAAAGCTGGCGCACACATCCGCAGGTTCGACGTCTTCTCCGCGCTGGCGACGCTTCGTGATCTCGTTGTTCACCGCTGACTTCAGACCACTGTAGCTGAAGTCGAAGCTGTCCTCGTCGATGAGCGATCGTGGGAAGGCGTAGGCGTCCGGGCGTCCTTCCTGCGCCAGCTCGTCCACGCACGGTCCACCCGGATATAGCAGCCCGAGCATGCGCGCCACCTTGTCATACGCCTCACCCGCAGCGTCGTCTTTCGTGCCGCCGAGTTTACGGAAGCGAAACCCCTCATCGACCACCAACAGCTCGGTGTGTCCGCCCGAGACGACGAGCGCCAGGAACGGCGGCTCCAAATCCGTTTCAAGGAGCGCCGCTGCAACGTGGCCTGCGATGTGGTGCACGCCGATGAGCGGCAGTCCCGTCGCCAAGGCGTATCCTTTGGCAGCAGACAAGCCAACCAAAAGGGCCCCGAGGAGTCCGGGGCCGCAAGTCACCGCGATCGCGTCCATATCTGCCCATGTCAGCCTCGCGTCGGCAAACGTCTCTGCTACCACCGCCGTGATCGACTCTACGTGCCTGCGCGATGCGACTTCCGGCACCACACCGCCAAAGCGCGCGTGGACCTGCATCTGCGACGCGATCGTCTGCGCGACGATGCGCCGACCGTCCGCGACAATCGCCGCCGCCGTCTCGTCACAGCTTGTCTCAATCGCCAAGATGTTCATACTGCCGCGTGTTCCCTCCAGACCTGTCTCTCCGTGCGTGACTGTACCGAGTTTACCCGCGCCGCACCTTAACGTCGCTGGCACCCGCAAAGGCCGCTGGTACCCGCAAAGGCCGCTGGTACCCGCAAACGTCGCTGGCACCCGCAAAGGCCGCTGGTACCCGCAAAGGCCGCTGGTACCCGCAGTCCGCCCTGATGCGTATGCGCCTACAACAGCGAATCGGCTCG
>JAKAXI010000100.1 GCA_021816665.1 Bacillota bacterium
TGCCGCCTCGATCACGTACTGCACCCGTGCAAACTCCGCAAGACTCGTACACGGTTTCAAGCGGCGCAGGAGCGCATCACTGTCTTCTTGACTAATGCGGTCCTTACGCACATCGTGCGCCATGCGCGCGGTGATGCTTGTAAATGCCCGTTCGACTGCTTCCTCACTGACGTCGTAAAGCAGCACTTGATACCCTGCAGCAGCGGCCGTTTGGGCGATGCCGGCCCCCATCGTGCCTGCGCCCACAACCCCGACCTGATAGATCTCCATGCCGCGCTCCCCTTCCTCTACGCCGACCGGAAATGTGCAGTTGTCAACCACGCTTCCACTGCGGCGACGCAATCGTTTCCATTCTATTATGACACGGAGTGAGACGCGCCGTCAGCCCGCATTTCAACGTGGTCAAGGGTGAATCAGCCAACCTGCGCTCCGGACTGCCGCGGGCGTGGAGCGCTCTTCCACGGATTCGACAAAACTTAAATCCCTATTCATATTCGTCCATTTATTTAATGTCCAGATTGACAATATTAAACGTTAGTTTTAGCATCATTAATACAAACAAGCAGGTTCATCAGAAGGGAGTGACAGTCTGTGAAAGTGCGGCGACCGATTCGAGTTCTCCAATCCATTCGAGGCGACGTTTCAGCATATCCTGCACCCGTGCATTGTCCGGCATGCCAGAGTCGCATGATGGTGACTGAGCTCACTTGTCCAGAATGCGATACGCGCGTCCAAGGCGCGTTTGAAGCTCCAGCTCTGCAACGACTGAACGCTGAGCAATTGCAATTTGCCGAGGTGTTCTTACGCTGTCGCGGGAATATTAGAGAGGTCGAGCGTGAGCTTAAGGTCTCCTACCCAACGGTTCGTTCTCGCCTCGACCAAATCATCCAGGCCATGGGCTATAGCGCGCCAGAGGCATCAGATGACGAGGCGGATTCCCGCAGCGTCACCACGGTGGCTCTCGACGGACTAGACGCTGGCACACTATCCTTTGAAGATGCACTCGAAATGCTGAAGGGAGACAAGTGACATGAGTGAAGAGCGAAAACGAATTCTGCAGCTCCTTGCCGACGGAAAATTGACCGTGGAACAAGCCGACCTCCTGTTGGCAGAAGTGAACCGAGACACGGGACGTCGGCAATCGCCAAGGAGACTTGATCTCAGCCTGTCCAACCTCCCTAGCATTGACCGAGCACGGTTGGAAGAATTAAAACACATTGGCTCACAGGTTACTGCAGCAGTGTCTCAGTCGTTAGGTGAGGTGCGCCGGCAGGTGGAGCAACAAATCGAGACTTGGAGCAGCGGTCCCACTACTTCTACTTTATCGGCTTCTACCGAAGTATCACTGCCTGAGTCGGTTCAGACAGTCGCGGTGGAAGCGCGAAACGGGCGCATTCAGGTCACGTCGTGGGATGAACCCACGGTGAAACTGCACGTACGCGGTCAGGTGAAAGCGGAGAGCTTGATAGATGCCAAACGGGTGCTTGAGAGTTCGCTACAAGCAGACCGCAGTGACGACAGCTATCAATTGACAATCGCACAGAGCAAAGATGGTGTCGTCAGCACCAATGTTGACATCTACGTGCCGCGCAAATTTGGACGCCTGCTCTGCAAAACGCACAATGGCAGTATCCACGCAGATACACTTGAAGCCGTCAACTTGCAAGCAGATTCCGCGTACGGCAATATATGGGTTCATGAAGCGCGGGTCGAACGGCTCAGAGCCACAGCTGAGTCAGGGAATATCGAAATCCTGCACAGCATCACAAGCGATTGTCACAGCGTATACGCCTCGACCAAAAATGGAAAAATCAGCGTCGATGGCATAGCCACTGCCTTACACTGCGTCGGTACCGCCACGACGGTGAACGGGAAAATACAGTTTAGCGGTGACGTCGCGCACGAGTTTGACGATCCGGCCCGGCCGAATCACGCCCGCTTCGAACTTGCTCCGAGCACATCAGACGAACAGGAGACGAGCGACGCTTCCGCGACGCGCGTCGTAGAATCGTACATTACGCTTGAAACAAGGAACGGCGGGATCCGCGTACGAGTGTAGAGAGGCACACCTTTCGGAAAAACGGCTCGTCAAGATGACATGTGGGTGCTCGAAGTCGAGCACCCACATGTCATCTCTCATGAACGCCTTACGATTGTATTGTCAATATGGATTGGAAATCACAGTTTGGAGAAAACTTACGATAACGACCTAATCCGACAGGAGTGCATCAGCTTGCGCGACCACCCCGTGTACTTTGCCCTGTGCGTACTCTTCGCCATTGCAATTGAATTCATCATCCTTCGCCGCCTACGTGCGCGCAGCCACAGCCAAGAGGACCGGCACGGAGAGACAAACCCTGGGCCAAAGTGAAGCAGGCAGCCTGCTATCCCCTCGCCGCTTTCACCACGTTCACGAGTCTTCCCAACTCCTCTTCGTGGTTGTACACAGCGGTGGATACCCGAACTAACTGCCGCTCCGGCACCGCGCGTACGGTTACGGCGCGTTCAGCTGCAGACCGAACAAAAGAAACCGCGTCCACTTGGTGTACCCGAAAGTGCACGAGACCGACGCGGCGGTCGCGAGGAGTGACGACGCGAACGTGATCAAAATCGAGCAGCATGTCCATTAATTGCCCCGACAATCCCTGAATATGCGTATACGCATAATCCCAGCCAGCTGTTACACGAAGGAACTGCAAACTCTCAAGCCAACCCACCCACTTGGCCAGATCACCGCGATTATGCTCAAAACGTGATACCCCCGGAGCAGCCAGGTATGTCCCCGACCAATTCCAGGCATCGGACTCAGCCAGAGAGTGTGATCCGATAAACGTCTGCTCGAGCACACCCTGCACCTGCCGCCGCACATACAACGCGCCGACACCAACAGGCCCACAAAGCCACTTGTGACCGGGAAACGCGTAAAAGTCGACGCCTGACGCCCGCAAATCAAACGGTTCTGCTCCAGCGCCCTGAGCCCCATCCACAGCAACATACACACCGCGAGCGTGAGCAACCTGAACAATTTGCTCCAGCGGAAGCCGGTGGCCAGTGCCGCGAGACACATGCGAACAGAGGATGAGCCGGGTCCGTGGGGTGATCGTACGGTCGAGCACGTTGACAATGCTTTCAGCCGAGAGAGTACCGTCAATGACTTTGACGACAACATCCCGCCGCTGCCTTTGCACGAAGGCCGGTAACACGGCTCCTTCGTGCTCTACGTCCGTCACAATCACTTCGTCACCGGGTTGCAGTGGTAACCCCCACAAGACCGTGTTCAGACCATGTGTTGTACCGTCTGTCAACATAAACCCAGAAGCGTCGCCGCCAAGGAGCGACGCGAGTTGATCCCGCACCTGTCTCTGCGCGACAATCAGTCGCTCCGCGTACGCAGCTGCCAGCCGCCCTTCCGTCAGTTCCCACGTCAGCGTGTCTTGCATCGATTGTACGGCGACGTCTGGCAATGCACCAAACGAGCCGGTATCCAAAAAAGCCGTGTTCCGCACGGCCGGAAAGTGCCTTCGCAGGTTGTCCACATGCGCCACGTTGACGCCCCCCTCTGTGTTTCGCCGCCCCATCACCCTGAAGCTGTAACACTACCTGAGTTCTCCTTTGTCTTGTTGGACAAGACCTATCTCTTCTCCTGCTGCCTATGGATCCAACTTTGGCCTAGCGTCGCGTGAAGAGAGGCTGTCTCTCGCTCGAATCTCCTGCGCTCCCGTTACTTCCAGCACAGTTCCGTTCACCTGCTGACTGTGTTCGTCACACAAGAAGACCACGGCGCGGGCCACATCTTCTCCGACCGGAGCGCGCTGTTCACCCGAGACCGGCGCGTCTGCTTCCCGGATCATGCGCATTTTCAAGTCACCGCGGATGTCTCCCGGGCAAACCATGTTCGCTGTGATTCCGTATTCCCGCTCTTCCCTCGCGATCGACCTTGTGAGAGAGGCCAGCCCAGACTTCGCTGCCGCGTACGCTGCGCGGCGATTCCACCCTGCAGCCACCGCTGCACCGTCACTACCCACCGTGACTATGCGTCCGAACCGGCGATCGCGCATGCTTCGAACCACAGCGCGGTACATCCAGAAAAAATTGCTCAAGTTCCCGTCGATCATCCGCCGCCACTGCTCGTCCGAGTATTCAGCAAGTGGCAGGCGCTCAAAGACAAATGGGCCGAAGTTGTGGATGAGGGCATCGATCTCTCCAAACTCCTGCTGACAAGCTTCAATCGCGCTTACCACCTCGCTCTGGTTGAGCAAATCGACGGATCGGCCGTGCGCGCGGCGACCGAGCGCGTGCGCACGCGAGACGAGTTCAGCTGCCTCGTCAGCACTGTTTCCATAGGTAAAAAACACATCCCAGCCCGCTTCTAACAGCGCGCGAACACCTGCATAGCCAAGGCCCTTGCCGCCACTTGTCAGGAAGGCCACGCGCTGACTCATTGACGCAACTCCCTTCGGTCCATTCATCATACCACGCGATTCAGCGAACCACGTGTCCTTTAATGCTGTGCATAGGTAAGTACATTGTGCGGTGACGCAAAGGGTAGCGCGCGCACACGTCTCGTCCGCGGTCGACCAGTTCAGCTACGATCGTACGGCGGTCGTCCCAAGGCAGTTCCATGAGTTCTGTTTCAAAAAAACTGACTCCGCGCACGACATGTTGCACAATCGTCTCCGGGTCATCAAACACCCACGTGAGCGAGGAATTTTCAGTCACTACATCTCGCAAGCCGGCTTGTTCAAACCAGCGGACAATCGTCTCCCCGCTCTCTGGCATATAACTTTGCGGTCGCTCAGCATTGCGCCGTCGCGCCAGGTCAAAAATCGGCTCAAACCAGTCGCGGAAAAACGGTGCGTCCAGGCTAAAGTAACTGCCTTGGTAGACGGAGACAATGCCACCCGTCACGACAGTGCGGGCCATCTCGCGCAGCGCAGCAACAGGGTCGACAAAGTGAAGAAAAGCAGCCCCGATGCACAGGTCAAACGACGCGTCCGGAAAAGGCATTTTCTCAACATTGCCCAGTTGGAGCGTTACGTTTGAAGGACGCCCTAGCTGTTTCCATTTGCGCCGAGCTTGGTCAAGCATCCCAGAAGACATATCGAGAGCCACCAATTCCCCTGTCCCGTCGATTCGCTCAGACAGTTTCGCGTCAAACGTCAAAGCACCTGTGCCACAGGCTACCTCGAGCACACGCTTGCCTCGCAGATCACCGAGAAAGTGGAGGTATTCTATACGCAACTGTCTGTGATTCGGCCAAACCATATCGCACATCGCGTCCCAGTCCTCGACTGTGTCAAACGAGTACAGATACGCAAACTTCACTCGTCTGTCAAAGTAGCCGGACTCGCGCATCACGTCTTTGGCTGCAAGGTAACTTTGAATGCCAAGGCGCGTGATCTGCACAGTTCGCACGCCACCGACCCGCTTTATACGCAGCGTCTCCGTGGACAGACCGATCAACAGGAACAGTTCAAGGTTTTCTGGAAGATATGGGTGGTGGCGAACTCCAGAGAGAAAGGCTTGCTCCGTGATGTGTTTGTGAAAGTAAAGCGGCTGAAGAGTATCGTACCCGGCGATGATAAAGTAGGCATCATACAGGGCGCCACAGCCAATTCGGGCTACAAGTTCAACCAGCTTGTCCGCAGCTGCACCAAGCGACGCCTCATCCGGTTCTTCCGTGCCGTATTCTTCATGCGAAATCGCAAACGCTGTGGAAATCAACGCCTCAATCAGGCACAACCGCAACAAGGACGGGGAAAACGGGCGTCGGTCTAAAATTTCCTCTGCCGGGATGGTTTCCTCATGCATACAATTCGAATAAATTTGTGCAGCCAGACCTCGCGCCAAGCTGCGAACAGTCTGAACAGGCGACTGAGCGGAGTTCCGTAAAAAGTTACTGACCAAGAGCGGGTCGAGGAACACGCCGGTCTCCAACATCGCTTTGAGGTTTTGCACTGTCTGTGGGGAGGACTGCACTGCTTTACCTCCTGTCGCAGCTGAATGCTTGATCGCGGCACAGACCCGTTGAGTTGGCGCCCCAATTCCCCTATGATGAAGCAAGAAAAGAAGGTGACAGTGTGGAGTTCAATCTAGACCCGCGACTCGGCATCGAACTGCCTGACCTCTCAACACCGTTCGAATCCTTATCGCCTGAAGAGCAAGAGGATGTCGTGTACCAATGGGAAGGGATTCGGGCCCGAATACCCGAACGCATCATGAAATTTGAACAGGTCATCGAGGACATCCTCGAAGCAATTCACCACGAGGAAGATTGGGACACCATTGCCTCGTACTTCGCCGAGATCTCTGACTATGCAAGCCGCATAGCAGAACTGAACACATGGCGTCGCGTTGACCAGTCACTTCATGGTGCTCCGACACAGGGCAACTTCAACCGCGGCCAGACATCCAATGCTCCGCTCGACCACTAAGCTAGGTTGGCGAGCACATTACGCACGCTGGGTCTCGATAATCTCCACGGACTCAATCTGAACCGTCTCAAGCGGTTTACTCCGTTCACCGAACTGCGACGGACCGACTGGCGTTTGTGCAATGGCGGTGACTGTGTCCATACCATCTGACACGCGACCAAACACGGAGTAGTTCGGTGTGCGGTTCAGTCCACGTGACTGTTCACCAGTGCACACGAAGAACTGCGACCCATTGGTATTGGGACCCGCATTCGCCATTGCGACAACACCCGGTTCGTACGGGATAGCCGGTGGCAGTTCATCGCGAAAGCGATAGCCAGGTCCGCCCGCCCCAGTTCCAGTTGGGTCCCCCGTCTGGATCATAAACGGTTCAATGATCCGGTGAAAGACAATGCCGTCAAAGTACTTGTCGTAGATC
>JAKAXI010000101.1 GCA_021816665.1 Bacillota bacterium
AGGGCTTCAAGCTTCTGCTTGAGTTCCTTTGCATGTTCTAACTCCTGGGTGTGTTTGCGCGCTTCAGCGTCCTTTTTACCTTGAAGCTGTTGCAAGTTACCGTCGTTCGCCTCAACAGCCAACTTCTTTGGGAACAAAAAGTTGCGCGCATAGCCCTCGGAGACGTTTTTGATTTCCCCCTGCTTTCCTTGACCCTTTACGTCAGCGAGCAATATCACTTTCATGGACAAAACCTCCTCATAGGCCATTTCAAGTTCGTGGTACACGCCTCATCATGTCGATGAGACCCAATAAGATGTAAATGCTGCGAACAAATTGGAGCAAGCCACCTACTACCAACAGCGTAAGCCAAAGTTTTGCGTAGCGGTGGTGATAAATCCTTCGCCAAACCCAGGCAATGCCCTGTATGCCGAGCAGGAAACTCGCCACCAGCACAGCGCTGTTAGCTGCCTGCCACCACAGCGGGATCGACCGTAATGCGCCAAACATCACAATCGCGAGCGCGATGATATAAACACCGACGACACTTCCGGGCAAGCGCCAATCGAGCAAAATCGACTGGGGTATTGGACGACCCGTTAAACGCCTCGCAACAACGAGGTTGAGCAATGCGAAGAGTATCGCTAGGACGCTAAGAAGTCCAGGCAAGGAGGTTTGCAGCCAAGTGATGAATACGTTGATTGCCTGCGTCGCGTCAGCCGTCGAACTTGCGCCAAGTAGCCCCTGGTCTTGCGCGATGGATGCTGTCATCGCGTTGCTCAGGTCAGCGTATAGATGACCACCTGACCAACGGTAAAATGCGAGCAACACCAGTTCGATCATGACAAAAACGAACGTTCCGGTGATGAGTGCGGGATACGAAGACTCAGAGTCTAGCATCGCGTCGCCCATCACCCAGCTGAGGAAATATGCACCGGCGCCGATCGCGAAGGCGGCCAGATTCCAACCTGCCAAGACGAGAAAGATGGTGTAAAGGCTGGCGAGCAGTATCGTCAGTCGCCGACTGCCTGTGACGTGGAAGGCAATGAGCGGTGCTGGAACTAGCCACAGTGTCCACAGTCCACCCCCCGGCAACAGAGAGAGGCCAAGCAGGACCACGTAAAGGACGAATGCGGCCGCCCGACGCGGGCCTGAATTCGACTCTGCCAATCGCATCACCTCGTAGACCTAAGGTGACGCGCAATAACTTCAACGTCAGCGGCATCAAGTGCATCCGACAGTAACGTGCGCGGAAGGGCTTCGCGCCCCTCGCGGTCCACCGCGTCTAAGGAAAGGCCGAGTTGATTTGCCAGGAAGTACGAGACAGCTACCACACCGCCGAGAGCCTGTGTCATCTCCCGTTCACTGCCGCGCTGAATCGCGCGTAACACGTCCGCCACCTGACGAACCAGTTCAACTTTTGCGGTCTCCATCGACTGCAGTTTCCGGGCAATCTGCACGTGGGGATCGGGGGTCGGCACCATCACGCCTCCTTTTGCACTGCACCAGTCAGCGGCTCTCGTTGCTAGAAGGTTGGCCGAGAAGACTGGAATTGCTGTTTTCATCCCTATTCCACGCGCCGTCCGAGAATCCTCCCAAAGCACTGTGACAGCCTCGCCTTCACGGTCAGGCCGTCGTGGTGAGGACGGTCCGTGCAACAGGGTTATTTCTCTGCTGTAAACACTCTTATTCTAGACAAAGATCCAAAAAGGAGCGAGAGCCCATGCTCTCGCTCCCCTTGTGTCGCCATCACTCAGAAGTGTATGGCAAGAGCGCAACTTGCCTTGCCCGCTTAATCGCCAATGTCACTTGACGCTGATGGCGTGCACAGTTTCCGGAGATCCGGCGCGGCAAAATCTTGCTGCGGTCGGTCAGGAACTTCTGCAACCGATTGATGTCTTTATAGTCTGCAACCTTGATCTGGTCCACGCAGAATTGGCACACCTTACGGCGCTTTCCGCCTCTACCTTTTCGCGGCATCCTTCGTCACCTCTCTTGTTCGACCCGCCTGTACGAGGTCTCTGGCTATCCCAGTTGCCCGACGTCAGAACGGGAGGTCGTCGTCCGAAATGTCAATCGTCTGTGCGTCATCTGCGAACGGGTCATCTTCGTACTGCGGCCGGGATTCTGCCGGACGCTGCGGTCGTTGGGCAGCATTCGGTACATTCCCGCTACCAGGGTTGGATGCATATGAACCAGCGTTCGAAGGAGCAGCGGAAGACTCGCCTCGGTCAAGGAAACGGACGGTGTCTGCCACCACTTCCGCAACATTTACCTTCTGCCCTTCGCGATTCTCATAGGAGCGAATCTGCAGCCGACCGTCTACCGCCGCAAGGCGGCCCTTGTGGAGGTACTGCGCGCACAACTCCGCTTGTTTCTGCCAGACCACAATGTTGATGAAGTCAGCTTCACGCTCTCCAGACTGATTCGGTCGCTGTCGATCCACTGCAAGTGCAAACGACGCCACGGCCGTGCCTGAGTTTGTGTACCTGAGTTCTGGGTCCCGCGTCAACCTCCCAATGAGAATCACCCGGTTTAGCATCGATACCCCTCCAGATAACGATCTATTCGCCTAAGCGCACGGTGAGGTAACGAAGGATGGAGTCGTCAATCCTCATCACGCGTTCGAGCTCTTCTGGCAAGTTCTTGTCAGTCGAGAACTGCATCAAGACATAATAGCCTTCACGATGATGGTCGATTTCGTAGGCAAGCCGACGCTTTCCGATCTCTTGAAGCTGGTCAATCTGACCGCCTTCTTCGGTGACGAGCGTCTGATACTTTGCCACTCGTTCCGCGGTCTGTTCTGGCTCCAAGTCCGCCTTCAAAACATACATCGTTTCATATTGGCGCAACCTGAGTCACCTCCTTTTGGACAATGGCCCTGCATCGCGTGCAGAGCAAGGCGGCACAAACCTCGTAAAACGTGCCAAGATAAAATGATACCATAGTTCAACCTGTACGAAAAGGGCTTGTACAAGTTTTCTGCGTCGATGTAGTGGCACCCGGTTAGACGTTAAACCGGAAGTGCACGACATCTCCATCTTGCATGACATAGTCCTTTCCCTCAAGGCGAAGCTTCCCGGACTCTCTTGCGGCAGCGTAAGATCCCGTTGTAACCAAGTCCCCATAGCTGACAACTTCGGCCCGGATGAACCCGCGCTCGAAATCTGTGTGAATAACCCCCGCAGCCTGAGGCGCCTTGGTGCCTCTGACAATGGTCCAGGCTCTGACTTCCGGTTCACCAGCCGTGAAGTAAGTGATGAGACCGAGCAGTTGGTACGCAGAACGGATCAATCGGTCCAATCCGGACTCGGTAAGTCCCAAATCGTCGAGGAAAGCCTGCCGATCGTCCGTGTCAAGGTCTGCGATTTCCGCCTCAAGTTGCGCGGAGATCACGACAAATTCCGCGCCGTCCCGCGCTGCTCGCTGACGCACTTGGTCAACCAGTTGATTCCCCTCCAGGTCGCCCTGGATGTCTGCTTCAGAGACATTGGCTACGTACAGAAGCGGCTTGTGCGTGAGTAGCGGGAGGTCGCGCAGGGCTGCCTGCTCCTCCTCGGAGAGAGCCACGGTGCGCGCTGCTTGGCCTTCGTTTAGCGCTTCCGCAATTCTCGTCAAGGCGTCGGCTTCAATTGCGTAACGCTTGTCTCCGGATTTAAGGTTCTTTCGTGTGCGTTCAAGGCGACGCTCGACAGATTCGAGGTCGGCCATGACGAGTTCGAGATCAATCGTATCCATGTCCCGCTCCGGGCTTACTGACCCTGCTACATGCGTTACGTCTCCGTCCTGGAAGCAGCGAACGACGTGGATGATCGCATCAACTTCCCGGATGTGTCCGAGAAATTTGTTCCCGAGTCCTTCACCTTTGCTGGCCCCCGCGACAAGTCCGGCGATGTCGACAAATTCAAAGGTCGTCGGCACAATGCGCTTTGGGTGGACAACCGCAGCAAGTCCCTGCAATCGCTCGTCTGGCACTTCTACGACACCGACGTTCGGGTCGATTGTGCAGAACGGGTAATTGGCGGCTTCCGCTTTGGCACGGGTTATGGCGTTGAAAAGAGTGGATTTGCCGACGTTCGGCAACCCAACGATTCCAGCTTGAAGCGGCAACGCGTACACCTCTTTCTGTTCTTAACGGGATTCATTATAGAAAAAGAGACCCTGTGTCACAATGACGTTCGGGGACAAAACGCCTGATTTTGTACGTGCGGATGAGATTTCACAAGATTGCGGCCGCGATCTGGTGCTTGTTGCCCCCACAGAAGGACAATGACGCTGGATAATCCACCTCTTTTATGACACACTAAGCTCGCGAGGAGGTGGGATCATGTTGAGACGACTACTTCGCAAACTGAGGGTGCGCCGACTTGCTACAAAAGGTTTTGCCGCAGAGATGCAGCACCGTCAGAGCCGTTGTCAGAACGGACATTTAGGCGCCTGCGCATAAGGCGGCGGGGTGGGTTGTGAACGCTCGAAAGTCGTGCCGTACAGGCGGTCTGCCTGCTTTCTCAATCGTAGTAACTACACCACCACATGGTGGCTTAGTGAGCCGTCGACAGCCGCAGGTTGACCGCCGCACAACCCTTTTTCTCTCTTCTTTGGCTCATGAGTCGGGAGGGCTGTTGTGCAATCCAGTTGTAACTGAACTCCCTGGCTTTAAAACTTTACGAACCAGGCGTTCGAAGCGTGGGCGCGGAATAAGAACACTGTGTCCACATGCCTCGCATTTGACTCGGATATCCATCCCCATACGGATCACGCGCCACTGGTTGGAACCACAGGCGTGTGGTTTTTTGAGTTGTACAACGTCATCCAACTGAAATAAAACCTGCACCATCACGCGCCCCCTTTCATCGGTTCATTTTACAGGTGGATTGATTGGGCAGATGTCAGTAACTATACCACATGCAAAAGATGGACGACGGTTTGAACACCCGCCATGCCGAAGGAGTGCGCTGTCGCTTGTGCAAGAAACGACACTTCCCGAATCCAGGCTACGTTCGCCACGAGAATCCCTGTCAAGGCTGTCAAGTACGCTCCACAGCCAATTGACAAGACGACTGTCAGCACAGACCGGCGTTGTCTCTCGGCAGCTTCACGGTCCCACAGCGCGTTGGTGAAGTGCCACATCATGATGAACAGGCCGAAAACCGCAATCGTGATCACAAGGTAGAATAGGGTGCGGAGGATATGTAGTGCTAACGCCTGATGCAGCGGTAGACCGCCGGTGGCCGCTGTCGTGGCAGGTGCAAATCCGGCGAGCGCCGAGATCACGTCCGGCTGCGTGGAGATGTGGGCAGAGAGCCAGAGAAAGGCGTAACTTGTCGGGGGTGTGAAGGTGCGCGTCATCCATCCAGAGAGATGTACTGCAGCGTAGCTCGACGCGATAAATCCCCCACTGCAGAGGACTGCAAGCTGCAACCCTCTCGTGCTGATAGAAAGAGAACACCACATCCACTCGATGACAAACAGCAAGTCCAACAAGCGACCATCCTCCTACACCTTGTGAGTCTTGTGACGCTTTTCAACAGGTATAGTTGAAGCTACGCGTACGTATACTGGGAATATTCCGGTGCAGGAGGATTCCCGTGAGAGACGAGCCCTTCAATGGTAGCAAGACTTCGCCTCTACCGTCTGTGCGTGTTTTGTTTGACGACGCTTCGGCAGTGGAGGACTTGACGAGCGATCTGGACCGTGTGCTGTTCGGATTAGGGGACCGGCGATTAACGGTGGTCTGTGTGGGCACGGACCGTTCCACTGGAGACGCGTTCGGGCCGATTGTCGGCACGAAGTTGAAACGGTCCATACGTTGGCCGTGGGTTGAAATTTTCGGGACTTTGGACGAGCCCGTCCACGCCGTAAACCTGGCATCAACACTTGAGGAAATTCATCGTGCTCATCCGGTCGCGCCCTACATCATTGCGATCGACGCCTGTTTGGGAAAGTTTGATCACGTCGGGCAGATCATTATGGAGCCAGGACCTTTGCGCCCAGGGGCAGGTGTCAAAAAGTCGCTGCCAGCGTTCGGGGACTACACACTTACGGGCGTGGTGAACGTGTCTGGTTTTATGGAGTACTTCGTCTTACAGAACACGCGTCTTGGCATTGTCATGCGCATGTCCGACGTCGTCGTGGAGGCGCTGTTGTCGAGTTTTCACAAACTTGCAATGCGGCGTACGTTTCTTGGGGCTTCGACCGACCGCGCGACTGCGGCCAGTCGTGAACCCCAGAGTTTTCCTAGTGGAACGCTCCCTGCAGGTTAATGGTCGCGGCGGCCCGTCGGTTCAGCCGTCGGTGCCGCTTGCGAGATCACGCTCGTCTCCTCATCCGTCAGAGGGTAGCGAGAAGCGCCCTGCATGACTGGTTTTGCGTATGTACGCGACTCCTCGCGCCCGTAAATCGAGGAGAGTACCACTCCGTTTTGGTCTTCGTCAAGCAAGGCCACAGAAAAGCTTAGATCGCTGCCTTGGTTGGAAAACGCGTTGTAACGGTACACTTGCGGTGTACCCACCTTGCTGCGGAGGACCCGGCGCAGGTTTTTGAGGTCCTGGTGCAGTTCGGCGATTTCTTCTTGCTCCATCCTCTCGAGAGTCGCTCTGATCTCGCCGACCGCACCCATCGTGTTCTGGTACACCGCGTCTAAGTCGGCGGTTTCATGGATGGACTTCCAACGGCGCACTTGTCGGCGCAGCTTCGCATTCACAGAGAGAGCGATAATGGCGAGGATCACGGCAATAACAGCGACTGCTGCTACCAAACCAAGCGCGATCACCAAATGGCTTTGAATCTGAGTTAACATCCGGATTGTACCTCCCCAGCCTCTCTTGCGGATCGCCTACATGTCTATAGTTCACGCTTCAGTGGGCTT
>JAKAXI010000102.1 GCA_021816665.1 Bacillota bacterium
ATGCAGCGCAAACAACATCGCGCTACCGAGAAACAGTGTCCCGGAAAGAAATGCCAGAGACGCCCGATTGACTAAGCGATGTAACGTACGTGCTGTGGTTTCCGCAAGTTTGCCTTCCACGCCAACCTGTAGATTGTTCCATGCGATTAATTCCAAAATCTTGTTCAGCCGCCGTGGCGCAGTGGTGAGAAGTTTCGCTGATTCTGCAAGGAGGCTTGCATTTGCACGGTAATTGAATCTTCTCGACAGCCAACTGCGAACGATTTTAACGTCGTATATCTCCACCAGGTCATGGTAAGAGATCTCCGGACACAGCCACCGGGCGGTGCCCTCCGCCGCTGAAAAACCCTTTGCCCACAGCGCCAGTCCCCCTGGTACGCGGCAGTGGTTTTTTACCGCAATCTGAATCGTTGTGAGTGTCAGGTTACCCCAGTTGTACTGACTCGCCTGAGAACTGTCGACGTAATGAATCAACGTCGACCGCAGGTCGTCCTTGAGTTTGACAGTGTTCGTGTACTTAGTTGGCTGGTACAGGTCGAGAAACACCTCCGCAGCGTCCTCACCCTGGTTGACGCGCACATGCATGAGCATGCGGAAGATCGCTTCTGTGTGCACAGCGTCCATCCGCCCGGTCATTCCCCAGTCGAGGACGACGCACTCCTTCGTGCGGCGGTCCACCATGATGTTAGCTCCGTGCGGATCGGCGTGATAAAAGCCGTCGAGGAACGTCTTGACGTAGTAATGAGCTAAATCTGTCATTCGTTCCAGGCGCTCTTCAAATGTAAAGAAGTCGACAGGAAATTCCTTCAAATTCCACCCATCTACGTATTCCATAATCAGGACGTGGTCCGTTGCCTCATACACCTGTGGTACGCGTAGTGTCCCGAACTCCTCTGCAATCTTCTGGTGCTGGCGCATGACTTGAGCTTCCGTCTCCATGTCCAACTCACTCATGGAGCTGCTAAAGTAGTCGTCGACGAGTGCGCCGAGATCCAGTGACGCCTGCATTTCTGGGGGCAGCCAGCGCTGAATCCGCTTTACGAGTCTACGCAGGTTGGCGATGTCTGCCTGAAAAACTTTGTCCACGAGCGGGCGCACGATCTTGACGGCACACAGTCGCCCGTCTGCCAGTTCAGCCTGATACACCTGCGCTAGAGAAGCCGAACCGATGGGGGTCGGATGAATCCAGTTGAAGGTGGACATACCGTTTGGCAGCTCGTCTTCAAGGTACACCGACATATACACAAATGGCAGGGGCGGGATCTCATTCAACAACTGATCAAGTTCTGCCGTCAGGGCGTCCGGCAGTAGTTCTTGCCGAGTCATTAGCACTTGGCCGAGCTTGATGAACGTGGGTCCGAGTTCCTCAAAGGCAGCGCGCAGACGCTTACCGAGCTGCCGCTCTCGCTGCTCCTCGTCTTTGCTCTTGTGCGTAAGCAAGTGACCGACGCCGTGTTTAGTCATCACCTGCACAGTGCTACGAAATCGCTTTCCTCGGGTGATGCTAGCCCGAAGCTTCGTCAATTCTCGACGTGCTTCCGCTAAGTCGGCGTCCGGTCTGCCTACTGGCAGCGCAGAAGACATGTGATACACCCCTTTCTTCTGACTGCTATGAACTATTTGTTCATTCTGTCTTCATACACTTTCGCACGGTTCCCCATCTTTGTTAGGGTGACCTGATGTATATCTGCAGTATGGCTCGGTCATACTGTCCAAAGTCGGGCCGGAAGGTCCCACTTTACACCAGAATGACGCGGGGTGGAGCAGTTGGCAGCTCGTCGGGCTCATAACCCGAAGGCCGCAGGTTCAAGTCCTGCCCCCGCAACCAAGTCAAACAGGGGCCGTCCCCTCTGGCGTGATCCGCCTCTTGGGACAGCCCCTGTTTCATTTGCAGTCACAAAATCTAGCGTGCAGCGAACAGACCCCGCTCTAGTCTCCAATTCACAGGTGGTCGATTGATCGTGCCTCTCGCCATGACCGGTACTCGCTCGGTCTCTTCACCCGCCTGCACGACCAGGGTTCCAATGTCTTGACCGGAATTGACCGTCCGCATCGGGAACGCGGGTTCGAATCGAACCCGGTAGCTGAGTCCAGGCCAACCAACGAGCGACACACTGTGCCCAATCACACCCTCTGCGCTTTGCCCCCATGGCACTGATAAACTTGCCACCGTCGTCCCTGCGGACAGCGGCTTGAATGTTTTCAGTACTTTGTCGCCCGCTTGAGCCAAAGATTCGCCAGTCGCTAATGCCACCATGAGTTCGTTGTTAATCGGAGTATTCGGCTGCTGGCCGAGGACAGCTCCAATTACTAGGACATGTCGGCCACCTATGTTGGGACGCGTTGCAAACACGAAACAGCCACCGGCTTGGTCAGTAGTGCCTGTCTTGATCCCGACGATTCCATCGTGGCCCAGTGCATAATCGACATTGTACTGGATTCCGGCGACCGGCAAAGTCACCTCTTTTCGAGCGACAATGTCGGCAAACGTCGGATTGGTCATGTCTTGTTCAGCAATCTTGATCTGGTCTGCCGCCGTGCTGACTGTGGCCGGATTCACCCCGCTCGCATCCACATACCTCGTGTTGACCATAGCGAAACGTTTCGCAGTCGCATTCATCTTTGCGACAAAGGCGGTTTCACTGCCCGCATCAAAACGCGCCAGAATGTTCGCCGCGTTGTTGGCGGACGGTAACAGCAACGCTTCGAGCAGTTGCCGTTCCGAAAGTTTTTCGCCCGTTGCGACGCGCAGACAAGACTGTCCCGTTTCCACGTCGTGCTGATATTCAGCGACGTCAGCTGCCGTCATCGTCACTGTCGGGCCGTCCTGGCCCTGAGACAGGGGATAATCATGTAACACCAGGTAGGCCGTCATTAACTTAGCGACGCTCGCGATCGGAACCGGTTTCTCTGGGCCTTGTTGACCCATCCACCCAACCCCAGGAACCGCCAGTGCGGCCTGACCTTCCTTGGGCCAAGGGATGGTTGGTTCGTGCCCTGAAACATGCAACTGTGCAGGCACCCGCAGCGAGCTGTGAATCGGCGGCACTTTCCGAGCCCACTGAACAGCAACAACGGCAAACATCAAAGTGACAATCCCCACAGCAACGGTTCTTCTGCGCACAAGTATCCTCCTGTACGTCATATTGACATAGATTTTTCTTCGAATGGCTATGGGGTTCCCACGCATTCGGGTTATAATGGACGGGAACACATGTAAGCGATGGTGGTGACACGATGACGACGCGCGTCTGCGCCCACTGCTTGTCCTATGTTCTCGGTGAGTTGCCGGACTTGGACAAGAAGCGGTTCGAACGACACCTCAAGCACTGCGAACCGTGTCAGAAAGAGGTCAAGGAACTTCATGCATTACATCAGCAGGCTGTAGCAGACTTCAGCAAACCCACGGAGCGACGGAACCGTGCTACCTTGTGGGTTAGATCGTCCGCGCGCGTCAAAGCTATGGGACGTGTTTCACTCGCCGCGCTCGTCACTGTCGCTGCGATGGCCTCCTTTACTGTGCTCACGCCCGTCAATCGTGGCAGTGACATCATTGTCGATATCAAACACACTCCGACCCACCTGAAGGAAGTTGTCGATCCCCTGAAGGTCGGACTCACCCGAGCTCAAATCGTTGCGGTCAGTGATATCCATAACATTGAGCGTCGACTTAAAAGGTCTCCACGCCGCGTCTAGCGTGCGAAGCATAGGCTGCCGCGTGGACGCCGGCGGCGTGACCGGTAGAAAATGCAACTGTGATATTGTATCCCCCGGTGTGAGCATGAACATCCATCACTTCTCCTGAAAAATACAGACCCTTCTTGCACTTGGATGCCATGGATTTAGGGTCAATTTCCCGAATTGACACGCCGCCACCTGTGACTGTCGCCTGCCGCAATGGCAATGTTCCAGTGATTGAAACAGGAAACGCAGTGAGCAGTTCCACCAACCGCCGGATTGCCGCCTGCGGTAGGTTTGCAAGCTGCCTGTCGGCAGTCACCTCAGCCTCTTTGCACACAACGGCCGCGATGCGCTCTGGCACCCACTGAGACAACAGGGTCACAATCATCTTGCGCGCATCCGTCTTGCGCGCGCGCTGAAGTTGCTGCTCAATTTCTTGCTCCGATTGAGGCAAAACGGCAATCTGCACAGTTAACTTGGTATGCGGGTCCTTGCGCAGAGCCGTAGATACATAGTGACTACAGCGCAACGCGGCAGGCCCACTAAGCCCAAAGTGAGTGAACAGCATGTCTCCCGATTCCGTGCTTAACTTCTTGTTACCCTGTTTCACCGTCAACTGCGTATCCCGCAACGAAATGCCCTGCAAGGCACGACTTTTGACCCACCAACTGTCGCTGGTGAGGGGCACTTCAGTTGGATACGGCTCGACAACCGTGTGCCCTGCGGCTCTTGCCCAAGCATACGCGTCACCGGTGCTGCCGGTGTGCGGAGCGCTGCATCCGCCGGCAGCCACAATGACAGCGCGGGTGCGCAACGTTTGTCCGTCTCGAAGTTGCACGCCGTTGACTTCACCTTCGCCGAACAACAACTGGCGGACCGGGGCTTCTGTCCACACCGTTGTGCCCACATCGTACACGTGCTGCACGAGTGTATGAACCACGGTAGCCGCTTTGTCACTGACAGGAAACACCCGACCGCGGTCCTCTTCCTTTAGAGCAATCCCTTGATTTTCAAAAAAGGCGACGATGTCCGTATTGGCGAACTGGGTGAGCGCCGAATGCAGAAAACGCCCGTTTCCTGGTATGTTCTGCATTAACTCAGGTAATGGTTTGGCATTCGTGACATTGCACCGTCCGCCACCGGAGATGCCCAACTTACGGCCAAGCTTGTCTCCCTTTTCGAGCAACAGGGTGTTTGCGCCCGCTTCACTAGCGGCGCTAGCGGCCATGAGGCCACTGGGCCCGCCGCCGATCACAATGACATCGAAAATATCCACAGTCTCACGCTTCCGTTAATAGTCCTGACGACTAGTGTAGAGAAGCCGCTGCGGCCATGCAACCGATCCTCTGTCAGCGTCAGGATTCACTCCCCAAGCTCAGAAAAACAGGGTGCCCCAGTTGGGACACCCTGATACCTTGACGCATTGTGCGTCACACGTATGACCTGTGCGGTTTAGTAACCCGCACCTGCACCCATGCCAGATGGCACGAACAGGAAGAACAGC
Organism: Bacillota bacterium; assembly: GCA_021816665.1. Classification (GTDB taxonomy): domain Bacteria; phylum Bacillota; class Bacilli; order Alicyclobacillales; family Alicyclobacillaceae; genus Alicyclobacillus_L. The sequence continues at coordinate 5,186 of JAKAXI010000102.1, forward strand.
ACGAAGATGATCAGGAACACGACCGCCCACTGTGTGTAACCACCAAACACTCCATACATTCGGCACTCACTCCTTTTGCGAAGGATAGTGCATAGTACGGGGACACTGCCCGGGGTGTCTAGGTCACCCGCCCGGTGTCGTCGCCCAAATCCCCTGACAGATGGACAGTAGGCTCACTGTAGAACGACTTTTCATAAAGTAACAAGACCATGCTACAAGGAGGTTGGTGTCGCAGTGGATCCGACGGAGATTGCAAAGTTCGAGACACTTCACGAGCGAACAGCTGCCACTATTGACACGTTGCTCAACCGCGCTCTGCAAAGTCTCACTGGCGTGGAGCGGACAGTCGTAGGGCAAGCAGCTCAACTGATTTACCCGCGCGTTCAGAGAAAGCTGCACGAAGTGACCGAAACACAACTGCGCGACGAACTCGTCTACTTTCAGTCGCTGCTTAATGCCATTCTACAAGACGCGCCGACGCAGGATTCGGTGCGAAAGCGCCACAGGACCCAAGCGAGGAAGCGGCGTCCACCGGCAGGCAAACGCCGCTGACGTTCGGCGGTCGCTGAAGACAATCACCTCACCGACGATTTGTCAGTACGCGAGTGTACCGCCAAAGGTCATAATCCAGACAGCCCCCCCCACAACGGCGAACGTGAAGATGATACCGAGGCTCAGGGCGATGACGTGATACTTCGGACCTGGGCTCTCTGTCACGTGCATAAAGAAGAACAACTGGATGCCGATTTGCAGCGCCGCTAGAACCAGAATGAGCGCGAGCAGCCCGCTAGCCCGGGCGACATGCGCCTGCACCATCCAAAGGGCCAAAAACGTCAAGATGATTGACAAGGCAAACCCGATCACATGGTGCCATGGGAAACCCGCCGCGTGCTTGTGCGAAGGTGCCCCAGCCGAACTCGATGCATGCATCATTGTCACCCCCCTTGCCCGTTCATAATCCCGGCCAAGTAAACAACCGTGAAGATAAACACCCATACGACGTCGAGAAAGTGCCAGTAGAGACCGACGATAAACACCTTGCGCGCCGTAATGGCAGTGATGCCTCGCTGCCCGATCTGAATCAGGATCGACACCATCCACAAGATGCCCATCGAGACGTGGCCGCCGTGCGTGCCGACCAAGGTGAAAAAAGCGGACAAAAAGGCACTTCGCTGCAGCGGAGCACCGTGTGTCGCATACTTTGTAAATTCGTTCACTTCCAATCCAATGAACGATAACCCGAGCACAATCGTGAGGATGAGCCACGTCATCAGCATCCCGCGACGGTTAAGGCGCATACCGTAAGTCGCGATCCCGCAAGTAAAACTACTCGTCAAGAGAATCAGCGTTTCTGCTGTAAACTCGGGTACGTCAAACAAGGACAATTCGGTCGGTCCGCCAGCAGAGTGCGTGTGCAGGACCACGTATGTGGCAAACAAACAGGCAAAAAGCACTAGGTCGGTCGACAGAAACAACCAGAACCCAAAAATTTTTAGCGCGCCGTCCTCAGTCGAGTACTCGAGCGGCAGACTGTCATCAGGTTCCGTTCCGTGAAGAACTGCCTCATGCGCCAGTGACATGCTCAAGCCCTCCCAAGTGCGGCTTCAGATCG
>JAKAXI010000103.1 GCA_021816665.1 Bacillota bacterium
TCCGATCTGTTTTTCCTCTGAGGTTAAGTGACCAGCCCAAGAAATAGACGTCGCGCGCCAGGATGTTCCGCTCCACGTCAGACGCGTCACGGACGTGTTGGCCAGGGGAGGGACGTCCTGGTGTCCAATCAACGCCAACAAATTCCTAATGTATCCTCCGTGGCTCACTGCGAGAAACCGCCCACTTTGATAGGCGTGTACAGTTTCCAAAAATGCCTTCGCGCGGCCCGATAAGCTTTCGCTTGATTCCTCGTCGGGTACACCATCTGGGTAACCAGCGCGAATTTCCTCTCGCGTCAAACCCTCTGCGCCACCAAACCTGCGTTCCCGGAGTCTGGAATCGGTCCGGTACGGCTTTCCGATCGCGTGACTGAGGAGATCTGCCGTCTCTCGCGCACGGAGCAAATCGCTCGCGTAAAAACCTTTGAACGGAACGCCTTGTAACCAACCAGCCAGACGTACTGACTGGTCTTTGCCATTCGCGTTCAACGGAATATCAGACCAACCTTGAATTCGCCCTTCGTGATTCCAATCCGTCTCGCCATGTCGCACGAGCCACAGAGACAGCAAACTGCTCCCCCCAGTCTGTCAACTACGCCGTCGTCGCAGTTTCAGTATATCAACCAGTGTGATACAATAACAAAGATTTTTGGCTGCTACCGGAGAGGGGACGAATGACTATGGCGCCCGCCCACCGGGTGTTGCTGCTGGTCAATGGGCCGAATCTCAATCGATTGGGTCAGCGAGACCCAAAGGTCTATGGGTCAACCAATCTTGAGGCAATCGAGGCTACAGTGCGAACGACTGTCAGTGCCGCAGGAGTAACACTGAAGTCTTTTCAGTCAAATCACGAAGGCGCCCTCATTGATTTCCTTCAGACCGACGGTCCAGCGTGCAGTGGGATCATCATCAATCCTGGCGCATTTGGGCACTACAGCTATGCATTGCGAGATTGTCTAGCCGATTTGGGGAAGCCCTGCGTCGAAGTACATATCTCCAATGTCCACCAGCGTGAGGCGTTTCGTCACCAGTTGGTGCTCTCTCCAGTCGTGACCGGACAAGTCGTGGGTCTCGGTGCAGATGGGTATGAGGTCGCAGCACAGTGGTTCGCCAATCGGTTTATGCGGGAGGATGCGGGTCAGTGACAGAACAGCGAATCAAGAACCTGCAGGCGTTGCTGTCTGATCAAGGGCTGGACGCAATGCTCGTGTCAAGTCCGGAAAACCGTCGCTATTTGAGCGGATTCACAGGCAGTGCGGGCAGTGTGCTCGTTACAGCAAATCGGGCTTGGATGATTGTAGATTTTCGTTATCTTGAGCAAGTACAAATGCAGTGCAAAGGCCTTGATGTCATCCGTCAAGGGGATACCGTTGTCGATACACTCCGCAGCGTCATCGAGCAGGAGCATTTGAGTAGCGTCGGTATCGAAGATCACGCTTTGTCCCACCGAGACGCGGGTCATTTCTTAAACTTGGAGAAGACTGTGACCAACCTGCGGGTTGTGTCAGCAGGTGGGCTTGTAGAGCAACTCCGGACACGCAAGGACACAGGCGAAGTTGATACGATCCGCAAGGCAGCACAAATTGCGGATGCTGGATTCGAACACATACTCGGCGTGATTCGACCCGGGATAACTGAGATCGAGGTTGCGTTTGAACTTGAAACTTTCCTGCGTCGCCAAGGTGCCAGTCACATTGCATTTGACACAATCGTCGCCTCAGGTTGGCGCGGCGCTTGGCCGCACGGAGTTGCGAGCGACAAACCACTCGCATCGGGTGAGTTAGTTACGCTTGACTTTGGTGCCGTAGTCGATGGCTACTGTTCGGATATCACGCGCACAGTATGCATTGGCGAACCCACTTCGGAACAGCGCAGTTTGTATGACCATGTACTGGAGAGTCAGGTTCGCGCTTTGCACGCGTTACGAGTTGGAATGACCGGCCGAGAAGCAGACGCACTCGCACGCTCGTACTTGTCAGACCACGGCCTAGGCGAAGCGTTTGGTCACAGTCTCGGTCATGGCCTCGGACTGGAAGTTCACGAGGCACCTCGTTTATCCAAGGTGAGTGATGATATTCTTACCGAGGGCATGGTTGTGACCGTCGAACCCGGAGCCTATTTGCCGGGATTTGGCGGCGTCCGCATTGAAGATGACGTGTGGTTCAGACCCGATGGTACAGTGGAAATTCTGACCCACGCGCCAAAAGAATTGATTTCTCTATAGGAGGATGGCAAACCTATGATTTCCAGCAACGACTTCCGTCCAGGCACCACGATTGAAGTAGACAGTCAAATTTTTCGCGTGATTGAGTTTATGCACGTGAAGCCAGGAAAAGGCGCCGCATTCGTGCGCACGAAACTAAAAAATGTAAAGACGGGCGCTGTTCGTGAGCAGACATTCCGCGCAGGTGAAAAAGTACCCCGGGCTCGGATTGAAACTCGGGAGATGCAGTACCTGTATGCTGAAAGCGATATGTACACCTTCATGGACACGGAGACGTTTGAACAGATCCAAATTCCGAAGGCCCAGTTGGAGTACGAATTGAACTTCCTCAAAGAAAACATGAATTGCTACATTGTCATGCACGAAGGCGCGTCAATCGGGGTGGACCTACCCAACACGGTTGAGCTCGAAGTCGTCAGTACTGAACCAGGCATCAAAGGTGACACGGCGACAGGCGGTAGCAAACCCGCGACGATGGAGACGGGTTATACACTGCAAGTCCCTCTTTTCATCAACGAAGGTGACCGACTCCTCATCGACACACGCAGCGGAAACTACATCTCGCGTGCCTGATTTACCATCCCAGACTGCTTAATTTCGTTCCGCACAGACCGTGGCAGCACGGTCTGTTTGTGCTTTTTCGGGTTCTTGCCGGGGTTCTGCCCCCTCGAATCCGTGCATATACCAAGGATATGTGGACAAGGCATGCCACAGCTTGCATGCGTAGGCAAACTCTGCTGGCAAAGAGGCGAGGAACGTGCTGAATATACAGGACAAAGTTGTGTACGGAATGGCGGGAATTCGCGTGATCTCAAGCGCCATTGAATTCATTGGCGCGATGCTTATGCTCTACTTTGGAACTGCCGACAAGGCGCTACAGGTAAACGCAGGACTTGCTCTCGTTGGGCCAATTGTACTCCTTTCCGTGACCTTTCTTGGGATTGTCGGCATTGCTGGAGAGGGCATGGCTTGGCAGCGGATCGCGCTGATTTTGTTTGGCGTGGGCTGCATCCTCTTTGGCGCACGTGGTTGACAGCGGCGCACGAGGGAGCGGCAACTAAGCGTGCGACGCGCCACGGCACCCATTACAGACAGTGCCGTAGCCCGTACGACGGGCAGGCGCGCTCTTGCTTATGTCGACTTAGCTTGTTTGCCACGCATAAAACTGAACACAAGTGCCATCAGCAGCACAAAGATGACAAGAAAGACTACAATCCACCGCATCATCACAGCGAGTTCCACACTTGGACCTCCTTTGCAGCAACTCCCCCGAAGTTCGCACGGCAATTTTCCTTCTCCCTATTGGATGCTCAATCTGGCTGCAGCGTGCAGGCGAAAGAGTGGCATGTTCTGTGGGCAACACACGAATATGCTTGTACCCCCGCCCATATATATGGACTACCAAGGGGGTGGACAACGGTTGTGGCAGCGTCTGAAGCATCCCAGGAATCCGTCTCTCGACTTTGGCAAAACGCGTTGCGGGTATGCCCTAGTCACGTTCAACGCCTCGTGCTGTCACTCGATGCGCAGGCTCTCTTACACATTGAAGAGATCCGGTTTCGCCTCGGTCAGCCTGTGGAGTTGTGTGGTGTCGGGTTCGACCAGTTCCTTCACGCCCAAAGCGGCCTGACGCTGCGCACCACGGACGCCTATCGAACCACTGCGGAGGACATGGAGCGCGTCGTCCAGGCGGTGACACAGTCGTCCTTGTACGCGGTTGAGGAAGAACTTCGCCGGGGATTTGTGACAATGCCTGGGGGACATCGCGTAGGCATTGCCGGACGAGCCGTTCTCAGCAACTCTGGAACGATTCGCTCGATCCGGTCGATCACGTCGGTGAACATCCGGGTTGCCAAGGAGCGCATTGGTGCAGCGGATTCATTGCGCAAAGTGGTCGCTGATCCTCTTGGAGCGCCGTACAGTGTGCTCTTCATTTCTCCACCCCAGTGCGGCAAGACGACCATGTTGCGGGACTTGGCCCGGCAGTGGAGTGAGGGATCTGTCAACCGAGGTATCGGTCGAAAGGTGTGCGTCGTGGACGAGCGGTCAGAACTTGCCGGCTGCCTGTCTGGTGTACCTCAATTTCACCTTGGTCCGCGCACAGACATTCTCGACGCTTGTCCAAAGGCGGAAGGGCTGCTGATGGCAATCCGCAGTCTCTCCCCGGAAGTGGTAGTGACAGACGAAATCGGGCGGTCGACCGACGCAGATGCAATTCTCGAAGCGGCACACGCAGGCGTGTCCGTGATTGCCAGCGCACATGCACGAACACTGACCGACTGGAAAAGGCGGCCGCATATGGGGGAGTTGTTCGAGGCGAAAGCTTTCTCAAGGTACGTACTTCTGAGTCGACGCCGAGGACCTGGAACAGTAGAAGACGTACTGGATGAGAGCGGCCAACCGATTGCCGGATGGAGGGCGCCACTCGCGGGACGAAGGTCACTGGATGATGTGCGCGTCAACGTGGAGGGAGCGGAGTCGCCATGATTCGTGCTCTTGGCGCTGCGATGGTACTCGCCGCCACGAGTGGCATCGGCTGGCGCATTGCCGGTTCTTACCGACGGCGTCCTGCACAACTTCGGGCACTCGCGCAGTCTGTGCGCTTGCTGAAAGCCGAAGTGGAGTACAGTGTCATGCCATTGCCGCAGGCGCTCAAACATGTCGCTACGCGTGCAGACCGGGCGGTCGCAGATCTGTACCGGTTAGCAGGGGAGGCACTTTCGAATGTGGATGTCACTGTAGCTAATGCCTTTCGCATCGGGATCGACGCATGCGCGCCACGTTCAGCACTGCGCAGCGAGGACTTCGACGTGATGCGCGAACTCGGTGCGACCCTCGGGACTTCGGACAGCGTCCATCAAAGCCAACAAATCGACGTAGCGCTGGCGCGTCTGAACAGTCTTGAGGCCATGGCACGCGAACTACAGCAGAAGAACGAGCGCATGTGGCAATACCTTGGCGTGTTGTCCGGTCTGCTGATTGTCATTTTGCTTTATTGAGCGACGACAACGTAGCGCGAAGTGGGGGCAACAGGACGGCAGTTGGGAGGGAGCACAAATGATACCGGAAGTGCGAGCGGTCTTTCAGATCGCTGGGATTGGCTTTCTAGTTGCCATTCTGCACACCATCCTCAAACAGAGTGGAAAAGAGGAATTTGCGAACTGGACGACCTTCGTAGGTTTTGTCGCCGTGTTTGTGATCGTCATTGGTTACGTGGACCAGCTTTACGGCGAAATCTCGAGGGTCTTCCTAAACCAGTAGGTGGGAACTTTGCACATTTTGCAGATGGTAGGTGTCGGGCTCTCCGCAACTACACTTGCTGCCCTATTGCGCACAAAAGCACCGCAGTTCGCCATGATGGTCGCTTTCGTCGCCGGTATCGCGCTGTTGTTGATGGTGTTGAACAGTATGGACAGCGTAATTCAGACCCTCACGCAGTTGGCTGAGGCAGCGAAACTGGACCGCAACTTCCTCGCCACCGTGCTGCGCATTATTGGCATTGCGTACATTGTCGAATTCGCTGCACAGCTTGCACGCGACGCTGGTGAGGGTGCATTGGCGAGCAAAATCGAACTCGCTGGAAAGGTGGGTATTGTCGTGTTGGCAATCCCCATTGTGACGGATGTAATTCAGGCGTTAGTGCACCTGCTTCCGTGAGCCGCAGGGACGCTGCGTACCGAGGGGGAAACGGGGTGCGCATTGTAAAGACTTGGCGATCTGCAATTTCCGCCTGGCTATTGTGTCTCGTTGTTGTGTGCTTCGGTTTCACACTCGGTACAAGTGTGGCCTCTGCGCAAACCTCCGCAGGAGCAACGACAGCCGCGACCGTACAACAAGACGCAAATCAACAACTCGATTCGCTGCCTATTGATGCAATCAATAAGTTTTGGGACTCGCTGCAGCAGCAGTACGGAGGGTACCTTCCGGACGCAGGCGGCACCAGCTTGGTTCGAGACATCGTCGACAGCGGAGGCGTGAACCTGCACGGCATCATCCACGGCTTGCTGAAATACCTGTTTGACGCCCTCATCGACAACGCAGCACTACTCGGCGGAGTCATCATGCTGTCCGTGTTTGCCGCAGTGCTTGAGTCCATGCAGACGGCTTTTGAACAGCAGACGGTTAGTCAGGCCGCTTACGCGATGATCTTTATGGTACTGCTCGTGCTCACAGTGGGGTCGTTTACGGAAGCCATTGGATACGCCAAACACGCGATTCAGGGGATGAATGACTTCATGCTCGCGAGTGTACCTGTACTGACGGGACTCCTCGCCGCTTCCGGGGCAATCGCGTCCGCTGCGTTTTTTCATCCGCTCGTTGTGGTAGCTGTCGAGGTGGTGAGCAACGTCGTTTTCATTGTCGTTTTTCCGCTCATTTTTTTCTCAGCGGTGCTCGACATCGTCAGCGCTCTGTCGCCCAGGTACAAGTTGACGCGACTCGCGGGACTCCTGCGCAGCGGCGGTGCCGCCGTACTGGGACTGTCAATGAGTGTGTTTTTGGGGATCACGGCAGTCCAAGGCGCAGGTCGCGGCATTGCAGACG
>JAKAXI010000104.1 GCA_021816665.1 Bacillota bacterium
AAGGCGGGTCCTGGCGGGATAGCGCCAAATTGGCGATATGGTCGAGGTTGTCAGCAGGATAGCGCCAGAATGGCGGTATCAAAGGCGGGTCCTGGCGGGATAGCGCCAAATTGGCGCGATGGGGTCACTAGCGCCAGAATGGCGGTATCAGCAGTGCAATCCCGTTCGCTCAACGCCAAATTGGCGCAATGGGTCACTAGCGCCAGAATGGCGGTATCAGCAGCGTGACCCCGTTCGCCCAAACGCCAAATTGGCGCAATGGGTCACTAGCGCCAGATTGGCGGTATCAGCAGCGTGATCCCGCTCACTCTACGCCCAATTGGCGCACTGGAGTCACTCGCATCACTCATGCAGAACGTGTCTAAGCCGTAGTGGCTTAGCAGGTGGAACCAAAGGCCCAACAAACGGGGATATCCCCGGGCCAATGGCCTGAGAAATACCCCCGTTTTCTTGCCTAACGCCTTGCGCAACCTCTGCCAGTTACAAGCCCCGCCTCTGGGAGGGCGACGCCGCTCGGCGTCAGCCTCAGCCAGCCTCCTCCGCGAACGCTCCGCGAACGCTCCGCGAACGACTCCGCGAACGACTCTGCGAACGACTCTGCGAACGACACCGCCTACTGAATCACCTGGCGCGCGCCGAGGTACTTGGGTGCCCAGTACGAGTTGTGGATGTTGTCGATCACGAGGCCCATGTCCTCGGAGTCGAGCATCATGCCGTTGCCAACGTAGATGCCGACGTGTGACGCTCCGGGTGCGTAGGTGCTGAAGAACACCAGATCGCCCGGCTGTAGGTTCGCCTCAGAGACTGGCACACCGACTGCGTACTGCTCCTCAGACGTGCGCGGTATGTTAATGCCAAAGTGACCGAAGACGAACTGCGTAAAGCCGGAGCAATCGAAGCCTGGACTCGGGCTTGTCCCGCCCCAGACGTACGGGGTCCCCATGAACTGTTCGCCGAACTGAATGATCGCCTGCGCGTTTCCGCTCGGCAGGCTCCCAGAGGTGTGGTGCTGCGCTGCCTTGGCAGCCAACTGAGTTTCGTATTCAATCTGCGAAATTTGCTGAGCAGTCAAGTGAATCTGACTCTCAAGCAGGGTGCGGCGTCGAGTCTGTTGGCCAATGTTCGCCTTAACTTCAGCGAGCATGTGTTGGTGCTGCGCCTGCAATACCTGCTCCGCGTGTTGGAAGGTCTGCAGTTGAGCCCGCTTGGTCGACAAGGTCGCGTACTGCAGTTGCTGCTGTTTCTGCTGTGTCAGGATGACCTGCTGCAGGGCCGTCACCTGATCGACCAGTTTCTTTTGGGCTTTGGTAATCTGCTCAAGCATGTAGAGGCGCGACAACAAGTTGTCAAAACTAGTTGAGTTCATCAGTACGCTCAAGTACGACACATGACCGTTCTCGTACATGGAGCGAATTTGTCCGACCAAGTCGGCCTTGTCCGTGTTCAGCTTGGCGTGATTCGCCTTCAGTTTCACAGTCAGCGCTGCGATGTGTGCGTTCACCTGTGCCATCTGCTGTTGGTTCTGTGCGATCGCGGACATGACGTTAGAGAGCGAAAACTGTTCTTGTTGGACCGCGCTCTGCAAAGTCGTCTCCTGTTGCTTTTCCTGCGAAATTTGCGCGTAGGTTTGGTTGGATTCCGACTTCAACTTACTCATCAACTGCTGTTCAGACGCGAGTGAAGCAGCTTGCGTCGGCGTGACCGTCGTGGCAGCCAGCGCCGCAATAGCTACCAATCCCGCGAGAGCAGTTCGTGTGGCGCGCAACAATAGCCACTCCTCCTGCCTGAAGAGATGGTTCGACTCCGCCATAAACCGAGGCAGATCGTCGACATAAAGGTGCGACATGCGCCTTCTTTACTTCGACACGACACGGCAAAATCCTCTGTCTACAGCAAAAATTCGAGACTGAATTAAACTGGTTCAGCCCCGTTGCGCAGTCCTTTTTGCGCAGGCGGCACGACCGCTTCTTATGACCCTTTGGGACTGTTCGCCAATCCTGATATCATAGAGGGAAATCAAACCATCGGAGGGAATGCGCGTGTGGCTCTTGACCGGTGCCAACGGCTATTGCTTTGACCTTGAGAACACGCGCTTTGACGCTGTCGTTGTAGACGGGGCGTCAATCGTTGCGGTCGGGACAGCGACTGAACTGCGCCTGCAGTTTGGCGGCCGCCTCGACAGGACGATCGATGTTGGTGGTGCAACGGTCATACCAGGGCTCGTCGACAGCCACCTGCATGTCGCCGCGCTCGGGGAGCAGTCTCTCGCACTCGACCTCACCGGGGTTGAGAGTCGCAGTGACTTGCTCGCGCGTGTGACTCGTCACGCTCGCCAACTCGCACCGGGCGCATGGGTGCAGGGCAGCGGATGGGACGACAACCGAATGCAAGACGGTGTGCCGACGATTGACGAACTCGATCACGCTGCAGGCGGCCGGCCACTTCTTCTCACACGAGTGTGTCGACACGCCTACCTTGCCAACCGTGCGGCATTCGAGCGGGCTGGTCTGTCGGACACTTCGCTCGATCCCGCTGAGGGCAGCTACGGCCGGGACGCGTCAGGGAAATTGAACGGATGGGTGTACGAAAACGCCTCACGACCATTGCTTCGCGCGATCCCCAGTTGGACCGAAGCCGACTGGGAGCACGCGCTCGAAGTGGGGATGCGCTCAGCGCTTGCTGTCGGCATCACGGCCGTTCACACGGACGACACGCGCAACCTCGGCGGATTCGCGCCTACGTGGCGCCTGTACCGGCGTCTGCTTGAGCGAGGCGTCAGGCTCCGTGTGCATGAATTGGTCGACTGGCATGTTCTGTCCGAAGCGCGCGCGGTGCTGCTAGGCGGCGATGGGCTCACAGACGCTGCGCAATCGCACCGCACCAGCGTCCACATCGGCGGCGCGAACGAGGGCCTGGCGCACATCGGCAGCGTGCGCATGAGCGCCAGTCACGACCTTGACTTGACGGACTGGCTGGAAGTGGGGGCTGCGAAGCTGTTTTCCGACGGCGCGTTCGGCGGCCGCACCGCTTGGCTATCTGCTCCGTACAGCGATGCGCCAGCGACCTGTGGCACGCCGATGTACACCGTCGCAGAGCTGACTGAGCGGGTGCAGCAGGCGCGCCACTTGGGGTTTCCAGTCGCGATCCACTGCATTGGCGACGCCGCGCTCGACACAGTCTTGACGGCGCTGGAGCGGGCTGGAAGACCTACTATGGGGATCACGGCCGTCGCCCGCGACCGGATCATTCATGCAGAACTTGTCCGGCCCGACCTGCTGCAAAGGATGGCGAAGCTTGGCGAGAGTGCCGTCATCGACGTGCAGCCGCGGTTTGTGCCAAGCGACTTTCCGTGGGTGGCGGAACGGCTTGGCCCCGAGCGGGCAGCCTCTGTCGGCGCGTGGCGCACCATGCGCGCACACGGGCTGCACTTGGCTGGCGGGTCGGACGCGCCAATTGAGCCTGTGTCGCCGCTCCTTGGCGTGCATGCCGCTGTGACGCGGCGGCAACCTGACGGCACTGACCCGGGTTACAACCTGGCGGAAGCATTGACACTTGTTGAGGCAATTCAACTGTTTACGTCCGACGCATGCTTTGCGAACGGCTCGGAAGGCCGCAAGGGTCGGGTCGTCGCGGGCACTCTCGCCGACTTCACCGTCATCGACCGAGATGTGGTCGACCCGCGACACCCGGACGACGTCCGCGACGCAAGGGTTCTTCGCACAATCGTCGGCGGCGAGACAGCGTTCGAAGCGTAGAAGTTACCAGGCGTTAGCAGTTTTGCAACGAGGAGCACCGAGGCCGAGAGGTTTCGAGCGCAGAGGAGGTCTGGCCTGTGGCTCAGCTAGGCGGGCTTGAAGAGTTTGGGCTGATCGCGCATTTGACTGACTGCTACCGATCCCGACTGAAGACTCGTACGGAGAGCAGTGGCGATGGGTCTCAGCCAACTGCTGGCGAGGTGCCAGGCGTTCGCGTCGACATCGGCGATGACGCGGCTGTATTAACAGTCAACGCGGACGAAGACCTCGTCTTGACGACAGACACGATGGTGGAAGGCGTGCACTTCCTGCCCGAGACGATGGACTGGTCGGATGTGGGCTACAAGGCTGTCGCAGCGTCGGTTAGTGACGTGGCGGCGATGGGCGGGAGGGCGCGGCATGTGGTGCTCGCCATCGCGATCCCGGAGCATGTGGAACTCGCATCACTCGAGGCGCTTTACGAGGGCGTGGCAGACGTCTGCGCCGACACTGGCTGTCGGCTCGTCGGCGGCGACGTAGTCGGTACGAGCGGGCCGTTCGTCGTCACGAGCACCGTCCAAGGCGTCGTCCCAGTGGGGAAGGCTGTTCGGCGCAGTGGTGCACGGCCGGGGGACATCGTGTTTGTGACCGGCACAGTCGGCGACTCCGGGGCCGGACTCGCGCTACAGCACCCAACTGTCAGTCAGACGGCGGCCAACCGCACGATGCCGCCGTATGTGCCCGCAGACGAGGCGTACACTTTGCGCCAGCGCCACCGCAGACCGCGGCCGCAAGTGGAGGCTGGCCCAATTCTGCTCGAGGGCGGTGCGACGTCCCTCGATGACATCAGCGATGGACTAGCGAGTGAGCTCAACGAGATCGCCAAATCGAGCGGCGTCCGCTTGCGCGTCGAAGCGGCGCGCGTTCCGCTCTCGCCCGCGGTGCAAAACTTCGCCCGTGGACGGCGTGAAGATCCGCTCGCGTACGCTTGGTACGGCGGTGAGGACTATCAATTGGTTGGCACAGCCCCACCGTTTGCCTTTGCGCGCATTCTGGCGCGCTTTGACGGCTTGGGTGTCCGCATCACGCAGATTGGCCGTGTAGAGCCAGGGGACGGCGAAGTCGTTGCCGTTTTGCCAAGCGGGATCATCGACCTCTTGGAGCCGAGAGGGTACAATCACTTTAAGGAATCGCGCGAGAACGGGCCATTGCAGCCGTGACAAGGGCGCTTGGCAGGTCCGTTCCGAAAGGGCGCGTGGGCGAGGGGTTTTGCGGATCGATGGTGAATCAGATGTCGATATCCACATACTCGGGTGCACAGACCAGAAAGCTCGGAGCGGCGCTCGGAGCGCTGCTTGAGGCTGGCGACGTCGTGCTGCTCTACGGTGAGCTCGGGTCTGGCAAGACGACGTTTGCGCAAGGGGTCGCGTCTGGCCTTGGGATTGCAGGCGATGTGACGAGCCCGACGTTTACCCTGCTGACGGAGTACGAAGATGGGCGCATGCCACTTCTACACGCGGACCTCTACCGACTCGACGGCGATCGCGAAGCCGCCTTTGCGACCGGCCTTGAAGACTACCTCGACAGCGACGCAGCCGTGCTCATCGAGTGGCCTGAGGCTGTCGCGGACGACATCGCAGACGCACTGCACGTGCGCATCGAACGGGCGCCACTGCCGCGTGTGGATGAGCGGGATCTGATTTGTCGAGCGACCGGACCGCGCAGTTTCACACTCTTGGACGAGTGGGTGAAAAAGTGGCTGTTTTAGCGATGGATACGGCGACCGATGCGCTGGCAGTCGCGGTCGGATCGCGCGGTGACAGCTTGGCGAGCGCCTGTATCCGCGTGCCGCGCGGTCACTCCCGACTGTTGCAGCCGACAGTCGCCAAACTGCTGACTGCGGCTGGTATCGACCCTGCAGACCTGAGTGGAATTTGCGTCGGGGTGGGACCGGGATCGTACACGGGTATCCGGATGGCGGTGAGCACAGCGAAGGCGATGGCCACAGCTCTCGGCGTGCCGCTGTACACAGTGTCGACGCTGGCCGCGATTGCCGACGCCGCTGCGGTCGCAGAGCAAGGCCCGGTCGCTGTCCTGCCGCTGTTGTACGCGAGGCGGGAGCGTGCGTTTGGAGCGGTGTACACGTGGTCAGAGGCGGGCGCTGGTGTTCACGGGGCAGGTGCTAGCCCGATTGGGGACGGTTCGCCCGAAACTGCGCATTCGGCCTGGACGGTTGCCGCATCGCCGCAAGTCAAATCCCTCGCCGAGTGGGTGGAAGTTGCAACTTCACTCCGGCAGGCGAGCTGGCGCGTGATCGTCGTACACGACCTTCGCAGCCAAAAACCGCAAGTGCAGGTGCAGTTGGCAGACGTCGTGGCAGCTCTTTACCAAGCTGCGGACGCTGTCGCAGGACTTACCGACGTCGCGCCGGGCATCGGGCCTGCGCTGTTGCGACTCGCAGCGGCGGGGGTGACTGACAGGGTCAGCGGCGATGCTGTTCACAGTGTCGCCCCAGACTATGCGCTGGCCGTAGAGGCGGAAGTCAAACTGGCCGAGAGGAGCGATCCACATGGCAATCGGTGAAGTGGACGTCAATCAGGCAGAGTCAGAAGTCACACTGCGGCGGATGACGCTGCGCGATGTCGATCACGTTCTGTTGGTGGAGCGCCGGTCGTTTACCGCACCGTGGTCCCGGCAAGCCTTTATGACAGAACTGCTGGACAACCAGTTCGCTCGTTACATCGTCGCGGAGCACGCCGGGCGCATTGTCGGTTACGCTGGGATCTGGCTAATCGTAGACGAAGGGCACGTCACCAACATCGCGGTTGATCCGGATTATCGAGGCCAGCACCTCGGCGAAATGCTGCTGCGCATGCTGATGGCGATTTGTGTACGCAACGGCGGCCGGCGCATCACCCTCGAAGTCCGGGTGACCAACGAAGTGGCGAAGAACCTGTACCGGAAGCTTGGGTTTGAAGGGGCCGGGGTCCGCAAAGGATACTACACCGATAACCGCGAAGA
>JAKAXI010000105.1 GCA_021816665.1 Bacillota bacterium
GGGAAGGCCCAGCACCCCGTGTGCTGGGCCTTTTCCTATGCGCGGGCAGAGAGAAAGGGCAAAAGACAAGTGAAAATGGTATGCCGCAGAGCGGCATACACCAATGGAGTACTAGACTTCGAGGTGGAGGGCGGGTTGCGTAAGGGGAGACCGGTTGCGTGTAGATGGAGAGTTTCACAACGCAGTGGAGAGGAGAAGGCGACCTTACGTGGTGTCCAGAGTGCGATAGTGTACATTTTGCTCCTTACACCGGGGGAAGCGACAGAGAGAAACGTCTCTTTCGTCCACATAGCACTGCGGGATACCTCCATAGGCGTATGAGCACCGTGAGTCTGCTAGTCGTTCGTAGAAAAGCGTGGCCTGGGATGTATGGAGCCCTGCCCTGAAGCCTTTGTCTCAAATGGCAACACCGCTTGTCTTCAGTGTGGCCACCATAGCGCGTGATGACTGGATGGACGGTGTGTACGGATGGAGGGTTCTGCAGGAAAGGCGATTAGGACTGACCGTGCACCTCGTGCTATCATACCTAAATGACGATGAAGAAAGTGAGAGGTGTGCGGCGTGATCGAAGTGGTTGTGCAGTCAACGGATGCCGGTAAAAAGGTGCACCGCTTCATTCGGCAGTTGTTGCCTGGTGTTCCACTGTCTGGTGTTTACAAAATGTTACGCACCGGGCGAGTGAAGCGCAACGGTAAGCGTGTGAAATCAGAGGATGTTTTACAGACGGGGGACCGTGTCCAGTTATACATGGCTGACGCTGACTTCAAGGCATCGACCCGAGCGCCGAAGAAGTACGGGGGAGTGTCCCGGGAAGTTGACGTGATCTACGAAGATGCGGACATATTGGCAGTGAACAAACCAGCGGGTTTACTTGTTCACGGCGACGCAGAGGAACAAAAGGATACACTTGTGAACCGCGTTCAGGCGTTTTTGTATGACCGCGATGTCCGTGATCGAGAAGCTGCAGAGGATCGGCCCACTGTATTTTCCGTTGCGCCTGTGCACAGGTTGGACCGGAACACGAGCGGGATCGTCGTGTTCAGCAAAAACGCAGCCACAGCTTCTAAACTGTCCGACCAGATTGCCAGTCATGAAGTACAGAAGTGGTATTTGGCCGTGGTTCGCGGTACGATTCCCCCTTCCGGGACGATTGATGCAGCCCTCCGTCGTGAGTCCGGCAATCGAACGGTCGTCGCGCGGGAAGCGGATGAGCGGAGTCATTCTGCGCTAAGTCGGTACACTCGCAAGGCCGCCGTAGGCCGCACGAGCGTTGCCCTCGTGGAACTTGTCAGTGGGCGCACACACCAGATCCGTGCGCATTTTCAGTCGATCGGCCATCCGCTCTGGGGCGATGTGAAATATGGTGGCAGAACGGCCGCCATGGCGCCGCAGGGGGCGTCAGAGAGCGAGCAGGAGCATCAGTGGCTGCACGCAGCGTGGATGGTCCTTCCGGATGGGAGGCGGCTGTTTGCGCCACTTCCCAAGGAGTTTCGAGATACGCTAAAGCAGCTGGGGTACAGCGATGATCAATTGCGCATGATCGAGACGTTGTGAAACAGTGACGAGACTCCCGTCCTTACGACCACAGTGAATACGCCAGTCCGGGTCGCTGCGAACGGGTATTGTCAATGGCCAGGGGGAGGCAGAACACCCCGAATCGAGTCTGGTACGCGGACAGACGTGTGAGTAGCGGGATCGACCGTGACGATCACGAATTGCGCATCGAGGACGAGTTGCCCCTGCTGATTATAGATTTCCTGGCTCATACGAAAACTGCTGTTGCCTACAGACAGCAGCGACGTGTGGATGCGCAGACGGTCGTTTTGGATTGCCTCGCGTCGATAGTTGGCAGTCACCTTCGCAGTGACTGTCACGGCGCCCTGCGATTTGAGTGTCTCGTAATCAAGTCCGTTGCCTTCAAACCAATCCTCCCGCCCCCATTCCAGGTACTCCAAGTACTTTGCGTTGTTGACATGTCCGTTGACGTCAATCTCGGTAGAACGCACTTGTATCTCAATCGAGGACAGATTCGGCATGCAGACACCTCCTGATCGGAAGCATATCATACCGCGCAAACCCTGAATGAGACGCGCCCTATCGACATAGCAGTAGAGAGAGGCGATTACGATGGAACCCACATCGGTTCAAAATTAGGCGGATCGCGTCGGTGATGGAGTGCCGTCTGGTCGGTATTGGACCTACTACCACTTGGCAGACGATGTTCGGGCGTATCGGGAGGGCCCATTTGCCACCTTGTCGGAGGCGAGGGGGGTTGCTAACGAGGTAGACGGAGAGTTGTATCCGGTTGAACTGTGGATCGAGTGCGGTGCGCAGGCGGTATGGCGGATTCGTCGAATCAGCAGGTCTTCGCTGGCGTTCGGAGAGCGAGTTCAAGGGAGGAGGTAGACCCGTCGGGCGGTTCTTGCGCGATGTTCTAAGAAAATGAATCCGAATACAGGGGCGGTCGGCACTCGTGCCAACCGCCCCTTTGATGTTTGAATAGAGCGGGATCGCATTGGACAGCGTAAGACCGAACGATATGTCGGAGGGGGTTCGACCATGCGATCTCGCCGCGTGCAAAGGTGTTCGGCCAGACAACCTCATGTCGTGGGCATTGCGGTTGCGCTTTGTGTGACTCTTGCCCCCATGACCTCGGCCCTTGCTGCGCCGACAACAGGTGCACTGGTGACAAGAGCAAAGTCCTCGAAGGTGCAGTACCGTGCAACGGCTCCTGTACCAGCCCAGGAAGACCTCGTACCTATATACAAGAAAAGTGCGCAAGTGTACGGCATAGACTGGACACTTCTCGCAGCGGTAGACCGTTACGCACAGTTGACGAAGTCCCAGGCTGACCGCGCTACAGCCCCGTACTACGGATTTGCCTTCGCTGATCCTGCGTGGGCAGGTCTGGCAAACCCAAACTCTCATGATGTCGACGCGTGGTCAATTCGGTTATTTCAAGGACTCGGTCGCGATGGAAACCACGACGGTCTCGCCCTGCCGTGGGACCCAGCCGACCGCGTTCCCGTTTTGGCTGCCTGGTTGTCTGGCGGCAGCAGCGATGAAGATGAACGCTCTGCGGTGTGGGACCTCTATCAAGATCCCGTTGCCATGGACCGGATCTTCCACTTCGCTGCCTTGTTTAAACGATTTGGGCTCAACTCGCAGGAACACTGTTTCCCTGTGGCTAAGCGGTACAATTACACGGTCAAACACACATTTGGCGCTGGTAGGAGTTACGGTGGGCGGCGGATCCATGAAGGAGTGGACATCTTTGCCTCGTACGGCACGCCGGTGCTGGCGTGCAGCGCCGGTTATGTGGAACTGATGGGTTGGAACCGATTTGGCGGTTGGCGGATCGGCATTCGAGACACTCAAAACGTTTATTATTACTATGCACATTTATCAAGTTTTGCCAAAGGAATTAAGCAGGGTGATTTGGTTCAACCAGGAGAAGTGATTGGTTACGTCGGCAGCACGGGCTACGGGCCGCCTGGAACTGCGGGGAAGTTTCCGCCGCATCTGCACTTTGGTATGTACCGGGACACGGGAAGGCACGAGTGGGCTTTTAGTCCTTCCACTTCTCTTGCGCATTGGCAGCGTCTGCCGCAGCACATCACGCAGCCGCCCAAATCACATAAAAAGACACTGTCATAGTCCGCGCGGCGCATTGCAGTCGACCGCCTTGCCTCGTACAATGATGGGTGGAGTCCACCGAAGGAGGCCTTGGCATGTCGCGTTTTGGCCGTAGCTTGACAACATTTGTGGTCGTCGCTGTTGTCTTTGAAGTCTTGGCGCTCGCGCTGATTCATGGTAGTACTACGAAATGGGTTGTTACTGGTATTATTATCTTGTTTCTTCTGTACATTGCCGGACTTGCTGTGCGAGGCTGGCGCAGGCAGTCGCGCATTGACTATCCGGCAGTCATGACCGGACGCGTTGTTCGGTCTCGCCATTGGCGCCTGTTTTAGGACGGCACCAAAGATACCCCGACATGCGCTCGTGTTCAGCCGTGCCGGGGTATCTTTGTGCCCAGCTTTGTTTGGCTAAATTTACGACAAGTGCAGAAGCTCTTCCAGTTGTTTCGACTGTTTCTGTGCAGCTTGTTCTTTGATCGCGAGGGCGCGAAAGTACTCATAAAATTCCTGGTCAGACGTCAACATCTTGGTGAGCAGGGATTGATTCGCGGTACGGGACTGCAAAAGCTCTTGTGTAATGTTGTACGCTTGTTCCAAACGCCGGCGTTCTTCACCTAGCTGCAACTGCCGCAGTTTTTCTTCCAGTTGCGAAGACAGTTCTGACAGGCGTTGGAGGGAGCGGTCCGAGAGTGTGTGCAGCTTCTCGATGTCCTCTGTATCTCCGCGTTCAAATTCCAACCAGCCAGCCGACAAAGAGGCACCTTGTTGTTCTAAATCCGCGATGTCGCTAGCGAGGCTTTGAATGTGGTCGATCTCCAAGTTGCACGACCTCCTCTTTCCATTGGTACAGGGAGGAGAACCAATGGGCGTTTTGAACCGTCATTATTATGGCCGAATCGCAGGGGCTTTATTGGACGCTGTCGAATTTAGCGTTCTGTGTCGGCAAAGGGGACCTGACAATGAGCGATCTACTCGTGCACGTTACGCGTGGCTCCATAGTTGAAAGTCGGCATCGTGGCGATATCGCGGTGGTGAACGGGGAGGGAGAGTTGCTGTGGTCGCTTGGCGATCCCGATCGCGTTACATATGCTCGGTCAGCCGCCAAGCCAATGCAAGCTTTACCGCTTGTTGAAAGTGGGGCCGCTGATGCATTCGACATGACCGATGAAGAAATTGCCCTCTGTTGTGCCTCTCATAGCGGCGAAGAAATGCACGTTGAACGCGTGAGCGCGCTCCTTGCGCGTCTGGGGTTTACTGAAACAGACTTGCAGTGCGGTGTTCACGCTCCGTATCGCAGTCAGGCTTACGAGCAGTTGCTGCAAACTGGAAGCCCGGTCACCGCGATCCACAATAACTGCTCCGGTAAACACGCGGGGATGCTCGCCATGGCCAAGTTCCTTGGCGCAGACCCTGCTGGGTACCTGGACTTGAATCATCCGGTGCAACAACAGATCCTCGCTGTCGTGTCGGAGTTATGTGAAGTCCCTGTGGGTGACATTGCTATTGGCGTAGATGGTTGTGGTGTGCCTGTCTTTGGGGTACCGCTTGCTCGCCTGGCAATGGCGTACGCTCGGTTTACCCGACCAGTCGGCGTGTCCAGCCAGAGAGCTGAGGCAATGTCACGAATCGCGCAGGCCATGATGCGCTACCCTGAGCTTGTTGCAGGGACGGATCGGTTCTGCACCACGCTGATGGGCTCACATCCCGGACATCTGCTAGGGAAGACAGGAGCCGAAGGGGTGTATTGCGCTGGACTTGTCGATTACGGCATTGGTTTGTGTGTGAAAGTCGACGATGGCAACTCGCGAGCGTCCGAGCCAAGCGTTGTCGAGACCCTACTGCAGACTGGTCTCGTCCCTGCGAATGTCCTCGAGCGCTTGCAGGCAGTGCATCACCCGGTGACAAGAAATCATCAGGGCACGGTCGTCGGTCGTCTTGAACCTGTGTTCCAACTGGTAAAGAGTTCGGACGCGCGTAACGTATTTCAGTAACACTATGGTATAATGTCAGGCAGTTTGGTCAGGAGAGGTGAATACTTTGGATGGACAGTCGGCGATGGCTTCGGCACTGAACCGACCGGATGTTGCAAGCATTGCGGAGAACCGCTGGGTTCGTTGGTCCGTTTATGGGCTTGTGGCGTTTCCGCTCGTTGATTACGCGCTGCGGTTGCATGGCGATCCGCTTGGCGCAATTTGGGACAAGGTAGTCCTTATCATCCTGGCCGTCGTCGCTTTAAGTCGGTTCTTGGCAGGAGTTCGTCCCAAACAGTTTCCGTGGGCGAAGTTCGCAGTGGTGTTTTTGCTGTACGGGTTGGCGCTCCTGTTCACAGGTCTCAATCACCCAGTGATTGCGCTCGAAGGGTACCGGATGGATGTCTACTACATACTGTTTCCCTTGCTCCTCCCGTTTTTGGTTGCAGCTGAAGATGTTCCGCGGCTACTGCACGTGGCCGTCATTGTGGCCATTCTAATCGCGTTTGACGGTGTCTATCAGTACGCCGTCGCGACTCCGATTCCGCCGACTTGGGCGGACGTCAATGAACATGTGCGGAGCCGGGCTTTCTCTGTTTTTGGCAGTCCAAACGAGTTGGGCTCTTACATGGCCTTGATGACCCCATTCATCGCGGGAATGGCCTGGTCTGAGCGAAACCGTTGGCGCAAAGTCCTGTACTCAATCGGTGTTCTACTCTGTATCGCGACTTTGGGTTTCACGTTCACTCGAGGTGCCTGGATGGCGCTCGCCGTCGCGATGGTGATCATGGCTGTGTTGGTCGACCGGCGGTTGCTGTTGGCACTACTTGTGCTCGCCGTTGTTGGGTTTTTTCTTCCGCCTATTCACCATCGGATCGCGGATTTGTTCTCACCCGTCTACATTTTGAAGGCGAGCCAGGGTGGTCGAATCATACGGTGGGCGCAAGCTTTCAGCGTGATGAGTGGAAACCCACTGTTTGGCACGGGGCTTGGTAAATACGGTGGAGCAGTTGCGTCTGACTACAACCTAAGTCTGTACTCCGACAACTACTATGCAAAGATACTTGGTGAGATTGGAATTGTCGGGTTGACGCTGTTTTTGACAATGCAGCTTGCTCTGATGCGCGACTTGGTCCGCTCTGTCGT
>JAKAXI010000106.1 GCA_021816665.1 Bacillota bacterium
CGAGTCATGGTCTGCCACAGACTCTTATCGACGAGCGCCTGCAACTCTTCGTGTGTATTCGGCGGCGTCGCCTTCATGTTCTCACGAATGCGGTCAAAGATGACGATCGTGTCGTTGATTGAGTAGCCGACAATCGTCAGCACTGCTGCCACAAAGGTCAAATCAACCTGTAGCCGCAAGAGCGAAAAAACAGCAAGTACGATAAAGGCGACGTGCAACACTGCAACCACACCCGAGATAGCAAACCGATATTCGAAGCGAATCGCGATGTACGCGATAATAAACAGTGACGCGAGCAACACAGCCCACACTGCCTGTTGCGACGTCTGTTTTGCCACAATCGGGTCCACTACTGAAAATGAGGCGCTACTCGACTTCGGGTACATCTGCTTCTCGAGCGTCAAAATCTTATTCTGCTGCTCAGTTGTCAGTCTCGTGGTCAAACGGACAATCGCGGCTTCGCGCGTGCCTGTCCCCGCCGAGGTGATGGCTTGTTCACCAACAGAGAGCCCTGCCTTGTTGAACAAGTCACGCACCTCTGCGTTGTTCACAGTCTGGTTAATCTGGAGTTGAACGCGCGACCCGGAGACAAAGTCCGTGCCGAGGTTAAAACCGGAAATCAGAAACACCACTAGACCGGCGACCGTAATCAGACCAGACAACATGAAGAACCACTTGCTGCGTTTGACCAGAGAGAAATGTACCTTCACGATTCCACCGCCTTCTTCCGGAAGCCAAACCACCACGGTCGTTTGACGACGTTAGACCGAGTGTACAGCATCAGCATGATCCGGCTGAGCGCCACGGCGGTGATGAGACCGACGATAATGCTGATCATGAGTGAAATGGCAAACCCCCGAATTTCCCCTTGTCCGAACCAGTACATGACAGCTGCGGCAATAAACGTCGTCGCATGGGCGTCCAGGATAGTTCGCAGCGAGCGCCTGTTCCCGGCGATCACACTGGACTGCAGACTTCGCCCATTGCGTAGTTCTTCTTTGATGCGTTCATACGCGATGATGTTTGCATCAACCGCCATGCCGATGCCAAGGACAATCGCAGCGAGGCCTGGGAGTGTCAAGACCACATGCAGGCCAGAGAATGTGAGCAACAACAAATAGACATACGCGATGATCGCCACGTCCGCAATGAATCCAGCCATTCGGTACAGCCAAATCATGAACAAGAAGATCAGAATCACCGCGATTAGCCCGGCCTCTAGGGTCGTCTTCAGCGACTGAGCGCCGAGCGACGGGCCCACACTCGTTGAGCTGATTTGCTTAAGCGGATACGGCAACGAACCTGCGTTCAATTGCTGCGCCAACGTTTGACAAGCTTGCAGAGTTGTCAGCGAACCACCGCTAATCTCTGTCTGACCACTGTAAATTACGCTTTTCACGACGGGGTCCGTGATCATCTGCCCGTTCAAAAAAGTGTAAAGTGGTTTACCGAGATACTGCTGCGTGATGTTCTGCCAAGCCCTTTTGTTTTTAAAAGTGACGTCCACAACGTACTGGCCCGTGTTCGGATTTTGCCCAGCCGTCGCGTTGCTCTCCAAATCCTGACCGGTCAACAGCGGCTTTGCGCCTTTGACTGGCACGAACTGACCCGTCTTCGGGTCAAGCGTCGCACTGCCGTAAATCTGCAGGTTTGCTGTGGAGCCAATGAGTTGCTCAGCCTTCTGCTGATTAAAGGTTCCAGCGAGGTCAACCCGGATCTGATTCCTGTTCTCCAGTTCAATCTGAGGTGAGGCGACGCCAAGCGAGTTCACCCGGGTGTTTACAGCTTCGAGGGCTGCCTGAATCCCTTGCGACGTCACTGTGCCGCCTGGGGTGTTCGGCTCGACTTGATACAACAATTCAAATCCGCCTTGTAAGTCGAGGCCCAGGCGGATTGACTTCCATAACTGTGCTGAGGTTCCGGCCGTGAGGCCCACCACCACTAGGACCAGGGCGATGAACCCCAAAAATCGGCCCCACTTCATACAGCTTGTCCTCCTCTAAAACAACACCAATTCAGAACACCACCAGGCTGAGTCCCAGAGGATCGTTCCGTGCGGTTCTATACGTTGATGACACAGCCTCTAGTATAATCAAGCATGGTTCAGAGCGTCAAACGGCGTACCCGGTTCATGGAAAATACCCCGATACGCGTTGATCGTCGTGTAACTCATGAACTTACCCGCGTTTAAGCCGAGCACAGCCCCCACCATTTCGTGCAGCCGACCGCGCCCTTTGGTCATCGCCAACACGCACTGCCAGACTTCCGAGGCCGTCACTTCTTCGTACCCCAGGAGGTGAAACTCATCCGCCTTCACAGCGCACAGCTCCATGATCTCCCGTTCGTACTGCTGCCACGCAGGGTTCACGCTCGACGGCATAACCGAATTACTCTGCGCCAGCGCACTGTCGTCGCGCTTGCTCGCTTCATTTGCTTCCCCGTCTTCCTGCTCGTGAAGCTCCTCATCCTGCATCTCCCCCACCTCCGTCAACGTTCAATTCGCGAGAAACACGGCGGTTTCCTTCTTAGCTTGGACTAACCCAAGTCATGACGGCATAGTCTCTTGAAAGGTTGTGCCTTGTCCGTGTCTCTCCCTGCGTACACACGTCTGCGTACACGATAACTCTGAGTAAAGGGGCGGTGTGCCGTGACCGAACGTTCATTCTTGCGTGGGGCTGTCGTGCTCATCGCAGCCAGTCTCGTCACCCGCGTTATGGGCTTTATCTACCGGATCTTCCTCACTCGTATCATCGGCGCACAGGGAATCGGTCTATTTCAAATCGTCTTTCCACTCCTCAGCCTAGTACTGACGTTCGTCACGGCGGGTCTCCCCGTCGCCATCTCCAAGCTCGTCGCTGAAGCACTGGTGCAGCAGGATCGCGTCCGAGTACAGCGCATTTTGCGAGTCAGCACGGGGGTCATCGGCACCATGGCGGTTGTGTTTACCCTCCTCATGTGGCTAATGCGAGGGTTCGTCGCCGCCCATTGGTTAACCGACCCGAGAGCGTACCCGACGTACCTGGCGATGATCCCCATCGTATCGATCATCGCTGTCTCAAGTGTGTACCGAGGCTACTTTCAGGGTCTCCAAGATATGACCCCGCCCGCGTGGGCGTCAATTCTCGAGCAGACTGTCCGGATCCTGAGTGTATGGGTCCTTGCAGCCTACTTTGTGCGGTTCAGTCTCGCCTACGCGGCTGCCGGCGCAATGGTCGGAATGTTGCTCGGTGAGTTGGCTGGCATGATTTTTCTGATCGTTTCGTATCGGCGGAGAGGGAGGCTTTCGTACGTTTTACCGAACGCGCCTGCGCGCAGTCTCGAAACGGTACGGCAGACTCTGCGAGCGATCACGAATATCGCCGCCCCAGTGACCGGCAGTCGCCTCATCTGGTCACTCATCTACGCGATCGAGCCAATCCTCGTCACGAGGTCACTCTGGCTCGCAGGCATAGGGAGAGATACATCGACAGCCCTGTACGGCCAGTACGGTGGCATGGCGCTGCCGCTGTTGGTATTTCCGACCGTAATCACCGGTTCACTCGCCGTCAACCTCGTCCCCTCCGTTTCAGAGGCCATGGCTGGAGAAACACGCAACGACCGACAGGTGCGCATCCGGGTTGACCAAAGCTGGCGTGTTACGGCGATCGTCGGATTCCCTACTTCAATCGTGTTGACGCTGTTTGCCACGCCTTTGTGCGCCATGATTTACCGCGAACCATCTGTCGGTCCAATCTTGGCTCTGATGGCACCGGTCGGATTCTTGCTTTACTTGCAGGCTCCCTTTGCTGGTATTCTGCAAGGACTCGACAAAGCGGGTCTCGCGATGATGAATTCCATCGCTGGCGGCATCGTTCGACTCGGGCTCATTTATGTACTCGCATCTCAGCCACATCTCGGGATTTACGGTGTAGCGATCGCGACGTCGATTTCCGTCGTGCTGACGGCTGTCCTGCATTTCATCGGCATCGTGCACTACGTGGGCTTCCCGATCCGCATGGTCGACACACTGAAGATCGCCGTCGCATCCCTCATCAGCTTGGTCGGCATGCTCGCGCTGTCGCGCGGTCACGCAGCTCAACTGAGTGGCACTCACCTGCTGTCTGCCATTCTGTTCGGGTTTATCCTGTACTTCTCTCTGCTCTGCTCATTTCGCGTACTTACGTCAAGGAGTGTTCGCCGCATTCCGCGCATCGGACCAGTGCTGGCGAATATTGTGTGCCACCTGCCGTTCGCTGTATGATGGAGGGCTTTAGTGATGTGCGTCGGGCTTGCGGTCCCCAGATTTTTGTTCAGACTGTGTGACGTTCGGATTGTGAATGTGCGCTGCCCCCGTAGCATCGCCCCTTTGCACTTGCTGTGCCGCACGGTGCCACCGTTGGCGGACGCTGTCGTCCCGCGGGTCGAGATGAATTTGGCCGGTTTCATCAATCGCTGCGTAGAACACCTGATGAACCAGCCCGTACCCGCGCCGCTTGAGTTCGCCTTCAAGCCACTCAACGGGCTGGCCGAGAATGTCGAGGGTTTTCTGAACGGGCACACCGTCCACGATCAGCGGTAGTGGAACCGAGTCGTGACGGACAGCTGTGCCGATATCCTCAGGGGTCACCGGCCGCTTCTCGGCTTTGGGGAACACACTTAATTTACCGGATGTTTCCAAAATGGCAAATTCAACGTCTGCAACATTCGCGACCCCCTTTTCCCTCAATTGCATGAGCAAGTCGTGCATGGTATAGCGGGTCTTCTTCATTTCCGCGTCTTGAATCGACCCGTGTTCGATGAGGACAGAAGGTTCGCCGTCAACCCAGTGACGGAAGCGGTGACTCTTTAACTGTCCGAATGCGACCATGACCTGAAGCACCACTAACATCGCAATCGACACAACCGACCGCCACAGTGTCACATTGGTGTCTTCCATGGGCAACGTTGAAAGTTCCGCCACCATGACAGAGACGACAAAGTCAAACACCGATAACTGGCCAATTTCACGCTTGCCCATCACCCGCAGGGCCACCATCACCAATAGATACAAAGCTAGAATGCGAAGTATAAAGTGCCAGAACGTGATCTGCCCCATTACAAAAACCCCTTTCGGCATCGGTAGTATGGCCGAAACGGGTAAATTTACGCTCGCTATGTCCTTTGTGATCGCGCAGATTAACCGGTGCCACGCGCATCAGAGACACTAGTCTTTAGTGATGAAAACATCTTGCTGATGTGCACAAACACGGTTTCCACATTATCCACATCTGTCAACACGCGACTTTGGTAGCGAGCACGGAGGGCAAGCGCAATGTTTGGCGAAGACTGAAAGTGGTGGGTTGAGATCATCCGGTCGATCCGGCCTCCAACGGATGTAACCTCTTCTTCAGAGACGTCACGCAGCAAAACCAAGAACTGGTCACCGCCATATCTGCATAGCAGCTCTTGATTGCGCACACTCTCGCGAATGAGTACGCTGACTTCCTGTAAAATGCGATTGCCGGTCTCAAATCCAAACGCCGTATTCACATCTGTAAAGTGGGCCATATCAAGACAGAGTACGCCCCAGGTTTGCGGTCCTTGCAGCAGCGATTCGCGTACCCGAATGGCCACGAAGTGATATGTGTAAAGCCCCGTTAAAGAGTCGACAAACAATTGAGCGTCAAAATCGGGCGTGTACACCGCAGTGCGGTTTCGACCGCGTTGCTTGGCACCCCAATACATCGCCGAGTCCGCCTTAAGCAAGATGTCGCGATCGCTGTCTCCATCTTGCGGGAAGCCAGCTATGCCGCTGCTCACCGTGATCCCGTGAATATCGAGGCCTTCAAAAGTCACGACGTGTCGACTGATTGACTTTCGAACGCGTTCCACAACATTCAACGCCTGCTCAGGGGCAAGCGGCAGAACCATCGCGAACTCTTCCCCGCCGTAGCGCGCCACCACGGCGCCGTCTCCGGCCTCAGAAGTCAACACCACGGCGAGAGAGCGCAGCACGGCGTCTCCGGCAAGGTGGCCGTAGGTATCGTTGAACTTCTTGAAGTAGTCAATGTCCACGACCACCACTGACAACGGTTCACCGGTGTAACGAGACGTCATCATGCGACTCGATAACTCTTGGTAGAAATAGCGGTAATTGTAGAGCCCTGTCGCAGCATCTCGCCACGATTGGCGCTGAAGTTCCTGGTACAGTTTCGCATTGTCGACCAGAACTCCAACTTGGGAGGCCAACGTGCGGATTTCCTTCGTCAGTTCTCCGAAGGCATACGGCCCATGGGCGTAGCACACGAGCGCACCCTGCGGGTTCCCGCGCGAGCGCATCGGAAAAATCGCCATGGACAAGTATGGCACTCGAGGTGTGATACCGTCTGACCGGACTCGCTCATCCTTGCGTACATCAGGAACGTAGGACCATCCTTCCTCATCGATAACTTGCCAAATGACCCCTCCACTTTGACGGTAAAACTTGTCCCTGTTGAAATCTTGCTCCGATTCACTGGGGTACACCAAGATGGGATAAAGCGCTTCGTCCTCGTCGTCAAGGGCGAGCACCATCACTGCATTTGCGTAAGTAAGCTTGGCAGCCGTACTGGCTGCTACTTCTGCAATTCGTTCGATGTCAAACTCTGCAGTGAGCTGAGCCGTTGCATCATGGATGCTTTGGATGAACGAGGTCCGCCTATGCAAGCGCAACATCTGCGCCAGTAAAACGAGTGGAAGAATCGCCACGAGTGCGAGGAGCTGGTTGCT
>JAKAXI010000107.1 GCA_021816665.1 Bacillota bacterium
CACCCCGGAACACTTATGGACTCAAACTCGAGATGCGAGGTTAATGTTAATGCGGGGCTGCCCATTCGGTACGAAGCGCACCTTTGGGCAACCCCTTTTATCGCCAAAACTCAGTCAGTCAGCTCTTCACAGCCTTACGGGTTTCCGCCGGGCCCACGACGAGTTCGCCATCGCCCACGTCAATCAGCACCTGGTTCCCCCGCTTGACACTGCCGGTCAGCAGCGCCTCAGAGAGTTTGTCTTCAATGTGCCGCTGGATCGCTCGCTTCAGCGGGCGAGCGCCGTACTGCGGGTCGAACCCTTCCTTCGCGAGGAACGCCTTCGCTGCGTCGGTCAATGTAAACTCAATCTCCTGCTCCGCCAGGCGCTTCTGCAGGTCTTTGACCATCAGATCGACAATGTTGCCGATCTGCGCCTCGTCGAGCGGGTGGAAGACGATGATCTCATCGACGCGGTTCAGGAATTCCGGTCGGAACGAGCGCTTCAAGTCGTCCATGACCTTCCCCTTCATGTCCTCGTACTGGCTGGCCGTGTCCGGCTTAAACCCGAGTGAACCGCCCTTGCGGATCTGCTCTGCGCCAACGTTCGACGTCATGATGATCACGGTGTTCCGGAAGTCCACCGTGCGACCCTTTCCGTCGGTGAGGCGGCCGTCGTCGAGCACTTGCAGGAGGATGTTGAAGACTTCCGGGTGCGCCTTTTCAACCTCATCGAGCAGTACAACCGAGTACGGTTTGCGACGGACCTTCTCCGTCAACTGACCGCCTTCTTCAAAGCCGACATAACCTGGAGGGGCGCCGACCAAGCGGGCCGTCGAGTGACGCTCCATAAACTCAGACATGTCGACGCGGATCATCGCGTCTTCGTCGCCGAACATCGACTCCGCGAGGGCGCGGGCGAGTTCTGTCTTCCCAACACCCGTCGGGCCAAGGAAGATGAACGAGCCAATCGGCCGCTTCGGGTCCTTGAGTCCTGCGCGAGCTCTGCGGATCGCGCGAGACACGGCGGTGACGGCTTCCTCTTGCCCGATCACGCGGCTGTGCAGGATGCCCTCCATGTTCATCAGCCGCTCTGACTCCTCTTGTGCCAGCTGCTTCACGGGCACGCCAGTCCACGCGGCGACGATGTGCGCGATGTCGTCTGCCGTCACCCGGATGTCGTCGTTCGCCTGCGTCTTCTGCCACTCGGCTTTCTTCGACTCCAGCTCTTGCTTTAGCTTCTGTTCCTGGTCGCGCAGGGAAGCGGCCTTCTCAAACTCTTGGCTCTGCACCGCGGAGTCTTTCTCGCCGCGCACTTTCTCAAGCCTCTGTTCGAGTTCCTTTAAATTTGGCGGTGCCGTGTGCGTCTGAAGACGGACGCGGGAGGCAGCTTCGTCGATCAGGTCAATCGCCTTGTCAGGCAAGAAACGGTCCGTGATGTAACGGTCCGACAAGCGGACTGCTGCGTCGAGCGCCTCATCCGTGATCTTCACGCGGTGATGCGCTTCATAGCGGTCGCGCAATCCGTGCAAAATCTGCACAGCCTCCTCAGGCGTCGGCTGGTCAACCGTGATCGGCTGGAAGCGCCGTTCGAGCGCCGCATCCTTCTCGATGTGCTTGCGGTACTCGTCAAGTGTCGTCGCACCGATACACTGCAGCTCGCCGCGCGCCAAGGCCGGTTTCAGGATATTGGACGCGTCGATGGCGCCCTCAGCGCCACCGGCGCCGATTAGAGTGTGCAACTCGTCGATGAAGAGGATCACGTTGCCTGCCTGCCGGATCTCTTCCATGATTTTCTTCAACCGATCCTCAAATTCGCCGCGGTACTTCGTGCCTGCCACCACCGTGCCCATGTCGAGCACCATCACGCGCTTGTTGCGCAGAGTCTCCGGGATGTCGCCGTTCACAATGCGCTGCGCAAGCCCTTCCGCGATCGCTGTCTTACCGACGCCAGGTTCACCGATCAGGACTGGGTTATTCTTTGTCCGGCGGGAGAGGACTTGGATCACCCGCTCAATTTCATTGCTGCGGCCGATTACAGGGTCGAGTTTCCCGTCACGCGCCATCTGAGTGAGGTCCCGCGCGAGTCCGTCGAGCGTCGGTGTTCCGGCAGCAGAGTCTTTGTCCGGCCCAAGGTCGGTCATATCGCCGCCGAGCAGCTGCAGCACCTGCTGGCGGGCCTTGTTCAAGCTGATGCCGAGGTTCCCGAGTACTCGCGCCGCAACGCCTTCACCCTCGCGGATGAGACCGAGTAGGATGTGCTCCGTTCCGACGTAGCTGTGGTTCAGCTTGCGTGCTTCGTCAATCGACAGTTCAATGACTTTCTTCGCGCGCGGTGTATATGTCATCGCGCTAACTTGCCCCTGACCAGGGCCGATGATCCGCTCCACTTCAGACTGGACCTTCTCCGCGCTGACGCCGAGGCTCATCAGGGCCTTCGCAGCGATCCCGTCCCCTTCCCGCACCAAACCAAGCAAGATGTGCTCAGTCCCGACGCCCGGGTGATGTAGGCGAGACGCTTCATCTTGTGCCAAGGCCAGAACCTTTTGAGCGCGTTCGGTGAATCTTGTGTACATAGTTACTGCACCTCCGTATCGTCGAGTCTGAGTCGTTCGCGGATCAATGTCGCCCGGCGCAAGTCGCGTTCCGCGGGGGGTAACTCCTGGTTGTAGTACTTCTGTAAAAACGCCGGTTGGGTCATGACAATCAGTTCTTTGAGGATCCCGGCGGAAACACCTGTGATCATGCCAAGGTCGATCCCGAGTCGGACATCGGACAAACGCTGCAGCGTCTCTTTGGAATCCATTCGTCTCGCGTAAGCTAGGATCCCGAAGGATCGACTCACGCGGTCCTCAAGTCCATCCCGGTTTTCCTGCACCAGTACGCGGCGCGCGCTGCGTTCGTGATCAATCAGCTGGTGAACGACACTGTCAAGGTTACCAATAATCTCTTCCTCAGTTTCGCCCAACGTTACTTGGTTAGAAACCTGAAATAGATTTCCGGCTGATTCGCTACCTTCGCCGTACATCCCACGTACGGTAAGTCCGACCTGCGACACGGCAGATAACAGTCGATTGATCTGACCGGACAGAACGAGCCCCGGCAAGTGCAGCATCACAGAAGCCCGAATTCCCGTGCCGACGTTGGTCGGGCAAGCTGTCAAGTAACCATAGCGGTCGTGGAACGCGTACGGGATCTGCTCCTCCAGTGCGTCGTCTAACTGATTGGCCACAGCCCATGCCTCTTCCAGTCTGAGTCCTGGCATCAGGCACTGAATGCGCATGTGGTCCTCTTCGTTGATCATCACGTTGACAACCTCATCCGAACGCAGAGCGACTGCTCCGTGTCGAACCTCTTCTGCCAAGTCTCTGCTGATGAGGTGTTTCTCAACAAGGACCTGGCGGTCGAGCGCAGACATATCGGCAATGCGCAGAATCTCAAATCGTCCGGCGGCTGTTACCTTGGGGCTGTTCACCGCGCGCTCCACTTGCTCGATCACGGCATTCGCGTGCGAGTCCGTCTGCAACATGGGAAACGGGACGTCTTCGATGTTGCGGGCGATTCGGATTCGGCTCGTAAGCGCGATATCGTCGTCTGGCCCGCTATCCTTCATCCACTTCGTCGTTGCTCGCTGGAGAAAGTCCTGTAATGACATCGAAGGTCACCTCCTACTGTCCAAGCGACTGCTCGAGCGCGCGAATCTCGTCACGCAATTCAGCAGCCCGTTCAAACTGCTCAGCTGCCACAGCCTGTTGTAATTCCGCGCGCAGGTGGTCGAGCGTCTTTTTACGTATGACTTGCTCTCCCGCTTTCCCGGGTACTTTGCCTGAATGCTGGCCGTTGTTCTGGATGCGCCGCAACAGTGGCTCGAGGCGACTCGAGAAGCTGTCATAGCAGTGCGGGCAACCGAACCGGCCGGTCTGTGT
This sequence comes from Bacillota bacterium, assembly GCA_021816665.1. Taxonomy (GTDB): domain Bacteria; phylum Bacillota; class Bacilli; order Alicyclobacillales; family Alicyclobacillaceae; genus Alicyclobacillus_L. The sequence goes on from JAKAXI010000107.1 coordinate 3,905, forward strand.
GAATTGATTGTAGGAAAGTCCACACACATCACAGCGCTGCGACGTCGGCTGTGGTGCGGCAAACCCTGGTGAGGACTCCATGTTGAGCAACCCACTCAACAAGTGGTTGAAATCAAAGGCCTGAGCCGCCTTGGCAAACACGTTGCCTTTTTCCTTCGCGCACGTCTCGCACAAGTGATATTCGGTCTTGTCTCCGCCGACAATCTTGGTGAAGTGGACCGTAGCCGGACGCGTGTGACACTGTTCACACAACATCCTGCAACACCCCCCGTCAGTCGTCCGAAACTTACAGTTGTTTCGTCCTTCTAGGCCCAGTCTCTGGGTTCAATGCTTTTGGTTCACCCTCATGGGCCCCTTTATATGGATGGGCCTATTGGCTCAGCCCTCACCCTCGTCTGCCTTCGCCACAAACAATGCGGCCAACATCTGCGCCATCAGCCGCGCACGTAATTGGTCACGAAGCGGCAAGTTGATGCGCAGGGCGTCTCGGTTGATAGCAGCTCGAAGCAAACTGGCTTCGCGCTCGGTGATGACGTCTTCTCGCTTCAGACGGTCGATCAGTCCCTCCGCCTCTCGCTGAGTCATTTCCACACCGATCGATTGTACGATATGAATCAGTGGCTCGTGTTCGTTCAACTGCACCTGGCGAATCCGAATGTACCCGCCACCACCGCGCTTGGACTCGACGACATATCCTTGTTCAAGCGAGAACCGCGTGCTGATCACGTAGTTGATCTGCGACGGGACACACTGGAACAACTCGGCCAAATCGCTGCGCTGCAGTTCAATCATGCCAGCCTGACTCTTTTGGATGATCTGCTTGAGATACTGCTCAATGATGTCGGAGATGTTATTTCCCAATTCACTCCCCCTCCGCTCATTGTCCGTGTAGTGCTCTGACGTTGTTTGATTTTGACTTTGACTATTGTTGACTTTATTATAGCGCAGTCGATCGCGAATGCAAACACGCCGTCATTTTTCCGCGCACACGGTCACGTTATGCCTATTCATGAGGCTCGTTGACCCTGTCACACTTTCACGATACACTTTTCCAAAAGGTACTGAGTGGTCTGAGAGAAGGGTGGTCACCGATGGCTGCGAACCGGCAGATGGAAATTGCACTTGCCGCCGTCAAACTGTTTGAACGCAAAGGGTATCACGCAACTTCTGTGCAGGATATCGCAGACGAAGTCGGACTACAAAAGGGGAGCCTGTACCACTATATTCACTCCAAGGAAGACCTTTTGCTCCAAATCGCACACCAGGCGATCACAGACTTCAACGACCGCCTGGAAGCGATATTGGCCTCTAACCTGCCGGCCAAGGAGAAGTTAATTCAAGCAGTCGAAAACCACCTCACGGTCTCGACCGCGAACATCGAGACGACGACGGTCCTGTTGCGCGAGGCGTTCTCTCTCGGTGAAAATCAACACCAGGTCATCCAAGACCTAACGGACCGATATGTCGATTTGTGGGCGGCCATTCTCAACGAAGGTCAGGCCAATGGAGAATTCCATGTTGAACAGCCAAAGATCGCGGCACTCGCCATTCTTGGCGCGTGTAACTGGGTCTACCGTTGGTACCGCACGTCCGGCAAACTCGGTGCCAAAGAGATTTCACGCATCTTTTCGGCCGTTTTCCTGGACGGCCTCTTGGCTTAGATTATGACGGTTTCCCTACGGCTATCCGATCCTGTTGTGCCAGCTACTTTCCCGTGGTGACGCATGCGTTCATTCAGTCACGTTCGATTCAGTCACGTTCGGCCGATTCCATCGCACAGGTCCGACAGAAGAGTTCTCACGCTTGCCGGTTTGGCTAAAGCCTCTTGATCGAGTATACGCTCTGCGTCGCGCCGCACGCGGGTCGTCCTTGGCCCTGAACGCGCTAAGGGGTGTCAGGCAACTCGATTGCACGACCGGACTTGACCGCGTCGCGCGGTAAAGGTCCGGTCGAATGACGACGCCGACTGTAGGGGGATGTACCAGATCCACTTACACTTAACCGCTCGAGTGATACCCCGCGGTACGCGCCGCACCCATTTTACTTAACGCTCTGTCGACTCGTTCTCGTGCGATTGTTTACATAATCAGGCGGTTAACGTCTTCAGAACGGGTCATCCTCTGTTCAATCCTGGTTTCCGGCCTCGCCTGTCCCGATAATGCGTTTCTGGGACGTTATCGGCTCGAAAAGGGCATTCCGGCGGCGACTAACGCTCTGCGAAAGCGTTAGTGTTTAGCGATAACGCTATGGGAAGGTCTTATTGGTCTGTTCCCGCTTGGGCATATGCCCCTTCTGGGGTATCCGCCGTGCTATGTCGACGAAAGCTACCTTTCTCCCTGCCCCTTCCACCGGTGTAGGTGTCAAAATGAACGCTGTCACACGCCGGACATCGCGCCCGGTCCCCCTCCGCTCTCCACTACGCGATGAAACTCTCCATCTGCACGCAACCGGTCTCCCCTTACGCAACCGGCCCTCCACCCCGAAGTCTAGTACCCCAATGGAGTATGCCGCGGCGCGGCATACCCATTGTACTTGTCCCTCTATGTCTGTCCCTACCTGGCACTCACGCTCTGGCACACCGTTAGCGTTGTGACATAACACTTCCGCGACGTGTTATCCTTCTATCCTTCGGAGTCTCTATGGCCCTCCTCGCTGCTGACGACTCACTGCCCCGTCAGGGCGAGAGTCGAACACACTTTTTGTTCGTTATTCGCTGTTTGTTTACATAATCAGACCCCTGAATGCTCAAATTGTTCGCTCGTCTTGGCCAAACCCCCGTTTTCAGCCGTTTTTGGGGTCCGCAACGCA
>JAKAXI010000108.1 GCA_021816665.1 Bacillota bacterium
GAAAGCGGGTCGGAGGTCTGATGACCGTGATCAAAATATGCGTTATCAAGCGGTGGCGTTTGAGGGAATAAACATTTAGTATGTTATTCGGTAGAAGGTTACATAACTCGGCAGTTTCGTGCACAAAAAGTGCGCTAAAGTCTGCAGAACCGTCGCTTAGGGGTTGTTTTCGGATTTTAGCGCACTGTTAATACGTTATTTTCTATTCTTGACCCTCATAACGCACAATTTGTTCACTCACGACGACTGGCCAAAAATCCACGCAAACTGCTACTCCGTGTGGAGGTACCTTACCTGCATTTACAACATTGTACGAACGCGTGATGGGTGGATTCTGTAGGTTCGAATACGCGACTCCCCTCCGCCAACTGGTTCCAGCCACCGTATCTCAACCAAATGGTGCATATAACGTCGAGCGGAAGCGGTTGAAATGTGAAGGGTATCAGCCACTTTCTGCGGAGTGATTGGATCCGGAGTTCGCCACGTAACTCTAACCACTTCGCGCTCCACGATTGACGCCTCGCCCCAGCCAGCGTCTGCATCAGCCCAACTGCCAATGTGTTTCTGGATTGTGAGAGCGCAAAGCTCCGGATTATCACGCACATCATCAAATGAGAATCGAAGCACCTGCCATCCTTCCAAGACCAGAGTGTTTTGCCTGCGGCATGCGTCCGTGAAGTTGTAGCGGGTAATGTCGCGGCTGTGAGGACCAAATCCGTCTAGCTCCATAGCGAGTCTAAAATACCCGCGGAGATAAGCGAAGTCGATGAAACGCCACCCTTTGTTGTAATCCCGAACTTGGTATTCTGGGTGCAATCCGTCAAAGTGGTGATACATGGGCCACCAGACGGCTTTTAAAAATAGCGTCTCAGCATAACCCAGACCGTCTACGATGCGAGTCGCCGCTGCGCCGCTGCGTCGAGCAACATGTGAAGCCACAAAATTTCGGTACGCCGTCTCAAAGTCCATCGAAGTGACCCCTTCCCGGATAAGGGTCAGAGGGCGATCCCGAGCCACCACACGCAACAAGCCCCTCTACCCCGTCACAACGAGACTACTGTCAACGGGAAGGAGTGTCGATGACGAGTAGGACACACCTGCACACAGTAGAAGACCCAGGGTTGAAACCGAGTCATCACCAGGCCATCTGTAATAGGTCCGCCCACCGTGGCGCACCGTTAGCGAGAACCAACTCTCGCCCGCCCCTACCTGTCCAGCCCGTGGCGCACCGCGTAGATCGCGGCCTGCGTGCGGTCCTCCACGCCGAGCTTGATGAACACGTTGCTGACATGCGTCTTCACCGTCTTGACGCCGATCTGCAGCAAATCCGCGATCTCCTGGTTGCTCCGGCCGGCTGCGAGGGCGCGCAGCACGTCGAGTTCGCGATCGGTCAGGTCCTGCCACGCCTCGCGCTCCAGGCGCGTCTGCAAGTGGCCGACGAGGCTTTTCTGCACCTGCGCGTCGAGCATCGACTCGCCGTTCGCGGCGCGGCGCACCGCCTCCACCACCTGGCGCGCCGTGCTTGTCTTCAGCAAGTACGACAGGGCGCCTGCGCGCAGTGCCTCGACCACTTGCGTGTCATCCGTGGAACTCGTCAGCACGACGACGCGACTACTGCACCCGGCCTCGGTCAGTTTGCGTGTCGCTTCAATGCCGTTGACGCGCGGCATGAGCAGGTCCATCAGGATCACGTCCGGCTCCTGCCCCTGCCCCTGCCCCTGCGCCTGGCGCACCGCCTCATCCCCGTCTCCCGCCATCGCAACGACTTCGATGTCATCTTCCGTCTCCAAGTAGCCGCGAAGGCCAAGGCGGACAATTTCGTGATCGTCCGCGATCAGTACCCGTATCATCAGGACTCCTCCGTCTCTGTCGGTCCGTTCATGTCAACGCGCGGGATCACGACCGTCACCGTCGTCCCGCGCCGCCGCTGCAGCAGGCTGAACCGTCCACCAAGCGACTCCGCGCGCTCGCGCATAGCGCTGATGCCGTAGGAATCACCGGCTGGTGATGGGATCGCGTTGGGCGTACCGGCCGATGACGATGACGATGGCGATGGCGGCGGGGTCGCGTCACGGCCGTCAGGGCTATCGGCTGCGCCCGGCGAGTCTCCCATGCCTCCGACTGCCGCCGAGTCGCTCCCGTTCGCGGCTTCGCTCGCCAGCGTGCCGCGGGTGGCCGCTATGCCGATGCCGTCGTCCGTGATCGACAGCTCGTATGTATCAGCCGCAGCGGCCAGTTGCACCCGGATGCTCGAAGCCTCAGCGTGCTTCAGGACGTTTGCGACAGCCTCCTGCAGGATGCGAAACAGGTTCTCTTCGATGAGCACCGGGATCTCGGTGTCGATCGTGGACGTAAAGCTGCAGGTTAGTCTGTAGCGCTCCTCGACGGCGCGGAGGAAGCTCGAAGCCGCGTCCGGCAGAGCGCGTCCAGCGAGGTCCACCGGCCGCAAGTGCAGGAGCAGCGCGCGCATCTCGCGTTGAGCGCTCGTCGCGAGTTCCGCGATGGTCGTCAACGTCTCGTGCAGCTTGGCCTGCGCCCGGCTGATCCCGCTGCCCTCCGCGCCCGCGGCACCACCGGCCGCAGCAACACCCCGATCGGTTCCCGCCGAGGCCCCTGCCTCCGCGCCACCCTCTGCCTTCGTTTCGAGCCGCAGCGCCGTCTCCGCCATCATCGTGAGCGCGAACAACTGCTGACTCACTGAGTCGTGTAAGTCGCGGGCGAGCCGCTGCCGCTCTTCCATCGTCGCAGCCCGTTCGGCATCAGTCGCAAGGCGGCGGTTCTCCTCTGCCAGTCGCTGCAACAGTCCTACCTGTTGCTCGAGCTTCTCGCCCATCTGGTTGAACTGGTCGGCGAGTTGGTCGATCTCGTCGCGTTCCCCCGTCCGCTCGACGCGGTGGTGCAGGCGACCAGCCGCAATCAGAGCAGCCGCCTCTTCGATCCCGTACAGCCTGCGCCGAAAACCCTGCGCCAACCGGTAACTGGCGATGAGCGTCAGCGCAGCGACGACAGCCGCGTCCACCGCGAGCACCTGCCAGTGCAGCGCGAGCACGGCGCGATCGGCTGTGCCACCTAGCGCTAGGACCGACCACACACCGACCCCATTTGCCACAATCGCGACGCCAACGCAGAGCGTGATTACCCGAGCACGGATACTCATCGGCTACACCCGCACAATGCGGACGTCGCCAATCTTCAGCGACACCGAGATGGTCACCCGACGCCCCGAGTCTGCAAAGCCTGGCTCTTCGAAGTGAACGTGCCGCCCGGTACCGGAATGACTTTCGTCAAACACTACGAGGTCACCAATGCTCACCTGTGCGTCGATCGCGACATCGAGGTTGCTCGGGACCAGCACGCGGACATCGCCGATCCACCCGCCGATGTCAATGTGGTAATCGCCGTCCTCCACATGAGCGGTCGCGAGGTTGACGCGGATGTCACCGACTCCGTTCCACATCTCCATGTCTTTCAGCACCCACGGATGACCTCCCACCGAGAGGTCGCCAATCAGGCGCCAGGTGCCGCGATCGCCATAGCGGTCTTTGTGCCGCTTACCGGGTGCGTCGACGACAATGTCCCCGTCCACGACATCTCCTTCCCACTTCCACTTACCCGTGTCGCCTGCGGTCCCGTCCCATTCCTTTTTGTGCCGCTTGCCACCGTGGATCACGACGACTGGCACCATCGGCCCCCGCCAACGGCGGGGCAAGAGCAGGTTCAAGCCGAAGAAGATAATCAGCAGCGCCCAAAACAAGTTGCCGTCGCTGATGCGCATCAGCCAAGGAAACAGCCCAGTCGCCCGGGCAGACAAACCGAGGCCAAGGACGATAAAGAACAGCGACCAAATCGGTATCTTGCCTCGGCGAAACTCGTGCAGTCCGGAGCCACCGAGCAGCACCAGCAACAGCGGCCAAAGCACGGCGCCGGACCACCAAACCGGCGTCATGTGGATCACGCCCGTCGCATTCAATAGGTAGAGCACGCCGATCGCCACAATAATGATGCCAAGTCCTGCACCACGTCGCATGTCAATCTCTCCGTTCGCTTCCACATGAGTCGGGTCTCATAGCCGAATTTCATAATTAGGTCTCGCAGTCGCGTCTCATAGCACGTCTCATATTGCGTTCGTTCGTGGCTTCATCGTACCCCGGCGGTGTACGCCGGACAACCGGCTTTCGGTCCCTTTTAGCTCCGACTAAAGTCTGAGACGACTGCCCGTTTCGAGCCCGATGGCAACAAGTTGGCAGGGGTTTACGATAAGTCTAACGAATCAGAACAGCGCAGTGACTGGACCGTGAGCACCTTGACTGGGGCCCCCGGCTCGCGACAAACTGCGCCGAGGGGGACCTGACAAGTGTCTGTGCTTACGAAGAACAAGAACTTCGCCACGCTGACAGCAGGACAGCTGATCTCGACCATCGGCAACAACCTCTTCAGCCTCGCGCTACCGTGGTACGTGTTTGTGCGAACGGGATCCAAAACAGATTTGGCGTGGGCCGGCATCGCGATGACGCTGCCGTCTTTGCTCGGGTTTGTGAGCGGCGTGTTCGTCGACCGCTGGAACAAGCGCTTCACGATGGCGGCCTCCGACACGCTGCGCGCCATCCTCAGCGCTGTGTTAACCGTAGCCGTGCTGTTGCATCAGCCACTGTGGGTGGTTCTCGTTGTCGTGTTGGCACTGCAGGCGATCGGCAAGTTTTTTGATCCCGCTGCCGCCTCGCTCCTCCCCCAGATTGTCACGAAGGACGAACTGCCGTCAGCGTCCGGGATCCAGCAGTCGAGCACAGCGACGGCTCAACTCGTCGGCACGCTGTCCGGCGGAGCACTGCTGACCGCGCTTGGACCCGCGCTGTTGTTTGCCAGCGACGGCGCCTCCTTCCTTGTGTCCGCCGCAAGTGTGCTGTTAATTCGCGTCCGCGAAGTGCTGCCGGGACAGATGAAGGCCAGCGTAGGTACTGATGTCACAGACGGGAACGGTGCGGGCGCGGCAGACGCGAATGTCGGGGTGGGCGAGGCCGGTACAGCTGGCGCTTCACCATCAGCTTCCACCGCTTCCGCACCGGCCGGCTCAATCTCTGCAGCCATCTCCCGCTTCACCGCTGAGTGGCGAGAAGGCTTTCAGCTACTCATGAAGTCGAAGTTTTTGCAGTTGCTTGTATTGCTCTCGGTCTGCGCCAACTTCGCCCTGTCCCCTGTCGATCTCGGTCTGACCGCCTGGGTCAAGGGCCCGATGCACGGAAATGCACTGATGCTAAGTCTCATGAACGCCTTCTTCTTCTGCGGCATTATTGGCGGAGGATTCCTGGTTGGATCCGTCAGTCGGCGCCTCTCTCTGCGCAGCATCCTCATCGTGGGCATGGTGTTCATCGGTGTGATTTTCGCCGGTATCGGGTTTTGGGCAAACTTTGCTTGGGACGCCTCTCTAATGGTCTGCGGAGGCTTGGGCCTTGGCATTATCAACGGGGCGTCCGGGGCGCTCATGATGCAGAAGATCCCGGCGCACCTCCGCGGTCGCACTATGGGCACGACCTTTGCCTTGTCGACGATGGCGATGCCGCTCGGCATGGTCCTGTTCGGCGCTCTGGTTGCGCATGTTCCACTGTCCGTGGTGTTCGCGGTCTGCGGTGCTCTCTGCGCCATGACTGGTTTGATACTCATGCTGCCTGTTCGGGATGACCTCGACGAGGTGTTTGCCAGCGTCACACCTGAGGCAGTCGGCACCGAAGGATTGGGTGCCGCGCAGTAGGAGTCAAAAGGTGTCGTCGTAGCTCAGCAAGCTTGATGGAATCGAAAATGGGCTGCTCCAGCGGTGCGTTTCGCACCACGGGGCAGCCCACTTCCTAGGTAACTCCGCTAGACCATGTAAGTAATTCCGCTGGGCCATCCGGGCCAGATCATCCTAACTCTGCTGTGCGAGTTAAGCCTTCGTGAAAGCCGGGTCTTCGAACGGGTGCGCCACCCAGCCAGACGGGTCGATGAACAGCCGCACTGCGACGAAGCGGCGCTCGTCCGTCATCGTGAAGAAGTGCGGGGTCTTTTCCGGCACCGAGATCACGTCGCCAGCCGAAAGCACGACGTCAAAATAGCCGCCGTCTTTGCCTTTGATCACGAAGACCCCGCTCCCCGCCGCCATCACCCGCACCTCGTCCTCGGTGTGCGTGTGGACCTGCTCGAACTTCTTCAGGATCTCCTCCAAGTTCGGCGTCTTCTCCGACATCGCGACGACGTCCCACTTCACGTAGCCGCGCGCCGTCGCGAGCGCTTCGATCTGCGGGCTGAGGGCCTCGAGAATCTGCTCCTTCTGCGCGTCGTCGAGCGTGAAGTTGTTGTGGAGTTCAGCCGGAATCGCGTCAAGCGTCCAGTGGTCGTAGTAGACTTCGTTGCCGGTCAAAAACTGGCGCACCGCCGCCTCATCGCTGATCTGCTCGCCAGTGTTGCGAATGTGAATAGTCGCCACTCAAAATCCCCCTCTAACCGTTGCGATGGCCCCATCGTAAGGCACAGGTAGCGTTTTGTCTATGCAAGCAGGGTCACGGTATCGCGGTCGCGCTGTTGCCGAGATCGCACCGCTCCCAGATCAGGTCTAGTGTTGGCAGACCTCACAGTAGAACACCTTGCGGCCGGCGTGCTCCGTCCGGACTATCGGCGCCCCGCAG
>JAKAXI010000109.1 GCA_021816665.1 Bacillota bacterium
TGCGCGGATGAATTTCCTCAGTCGGGAGCGAGACGACTTGCTCGCTGCGAGAGCGCAGTTGACGGACGTGATCGGAGAAATCGACGAAGAAATGTCGAAGCGCTTTGTCACGACGTTTGAACAGATCAAGGCGGAGTTTCAAGTCATGTTTAAACTTCTCTTCAATGGTGGGCGGGCGGACCTGACCTTAACGAATCCAGACGATCTCTTGTCTACTGGAATTGACGTGATGGCGCAGCCGCCTGGCAAGCGGCTGCAAAACTTGAACCTGCTCTCTGGCGGGGAACGGGCGCTTACGGCAATGGCGCTGTTATTCTCCATCTTACGCGTTCGCCCCGTGCCATTTTGCGTGCTAGACGAAGTAGAGGCTGCACTCGACGAAGCCAACGTGGTGCGCTTCGCGCAGCAGCTGCGGCGGTTTTCCGACGAGACTCAGTTTATCGTGATCACGCACCGCCGCGGTACGATGGAAGAGGCAGACGCGCTGTACGGAGTGACGATGCAGGAGTCCGGGATTTCTACCATGATCAGCGTGCGGCTGGAAGATGAACCGGAGACTGAGACTGCGTGAGGTGAAAGCATGGGGTTGTTTGACCGTTTTCGAAAGGGACTCGAGAAGAGCCGCTCGAACATCTGGGGGCGCCTTGGCGGATGGCTGCAAGGGAACCGTATTGACGCCCAGTTTTACGACGATATGGAGGAAGCGCTGCTGGCTTCTGATGTTGGCTTCGACACGACCGTGTGGCTCGTTGACCAGGTTCGGCGCCAGCAGCAAAAAGAGCGCATCAGCGACCCAAAGGAATTGCCACGCCTGCTCGCCAGTGCGATGACGGAGGCGCTGTCTGGTGTGAACTCCCAGATGCACTTCGCTTCAGAGGGACCGACTTTAGTGTTGGTGGTTGGCGTAAACGGAGTTGGCAAGACGACGTCCATCGCAAAGCTCGCCCACCATTACAAGTCGGAGGGTAAGAAAGTCATATTGGCCGCGGGAGACACGTTCCGTGCAGCGGCGATTGAACAGTTGATGGAATGGGGCGGGCGCGTCGGCGTGGACGTCGTGCGCCAGTCTCCGGGATCAGACCCGGCGGCAGTTGTGTTTGACGCAATCGCCGCAGCGAAGGCCCGCAGTGCGGATTTGATCATTTGTGATACCGCGGGTCGACTGCACAACAAGGCGAACCTCATGGCCGAACTGTCGAAAGTGTACAAGGTCGCGGCGCGCGAGCTCCCAGGGGCGCCGCATGAGGTGCTGTTGGTGCTTGACGCGGTGACTGGACAGAACGCTGTGAGTCAGGCACAGGTTTTCCGCGAGGCGGTTTCTGTCAGCGGAATCGTCTTGACCAAACTGGACGGAACCGCAAAGGGCGGAGTAATTCTGCCGATTGTTCGCGAGCTTGAGATCCCGGTGAAGTGGATTGGCCTAGGTGAGCGGATGAACGACCTGGAGGTGTTTGACGCGAAGGACTTTGCTGACGCGATTTGTTCGTCCTAAACGGCTCAGAAGGAGAAGTTTTACCTGTAAAGGATGTGAGCTTGACAGTGGACGATCACGCCCGTATGATGGAAAAGGTCACGCGCGTCGGAGATTTGTATGACTTTTACGGTGTTCTCCTGACCGAACGACAGCGTCAAATGGTGGAACTGTCGTACTTGGACGACTGGTCACTCGCTGAGATCGCATCGCATTTTGACGTCAGCCGTCAAGCTGTGCACGACAGTTTGCACCGAGCGGTACAGCAACTTGAGACGTTCGAAGCGTCGCTGCACTTGCTTGAGTCTCACCGTAGACAGCGGGAGCAGGTGCAAAGGTTGACGGTGGCTTGGCAACAGGCAGAGGGTGCTGTACCAGAGACGGTGCGCGAGGAAATTCGTGCTTGTATCACAGCCTTGGCGAAAGAGTTTCAAATGGAAGCGGGGTGAGCGCCGTGTTCGAAGGGTTATCAAACAGTCTGCAAAAGGCTCTCGGAAAGCTGAAGTCCAAAGGGAAGCTGACAGACGAAGACGTACAGTCTGCGATGCGTGAGGTGCGTCTGGCTTTGCTCGCCGCAGACGTAAACGTCAAAGTGGTGAAAGACTTTGTCGAACGCGTGCGCGAGCGCTCCATTGGGCAAGAGGTACAGAAGAGCCTGACGCCTGGCCAACAGGTGGTCAAGATCGTCCATGACGAACTGACTGCTTTAATGGGCGGAGAAGAGGCGCGCCTGAACATGGCTCCGAAACCGCCAACTGTGGTGATGCTTGCTGGTCTCCAAGGGGCTGGGAAGACCACGACGGCGGCGAAGTTAGCCTTGTCGTTTCGCAAACATGGTCATCGGCCGATGCTTGTCGCCGCGGACGTGTACCGCCCGGCCGCGATCACTCAACTGCAAGTGCTCGGCAAGCAAATCGACATTCCGGTCTTCGACATGGGTACGCGCGAAGACCCTGTACGCATCGCGAAATCCGGAATGGCTGAGGCGGAGCGGCTAGGGGCAGACGTCGTGATCATCGATACGGCTGGACGTCTGCACGTGGATGACGCGTTGATGGACGAACTGTCACGCATCGGACAGGCGGTGTCGCCGAATGAACTACTCCTCGTCGTCGACGCGATGACAGGACAGGACGCGGTTCATGTTGCGCAGACGTTTCACGACCGCCTGTCACTCACTGGGGTCATCCTCACCAAACTTGATGGCGACACGCGCGGTGGAGCGGCGCTAACCGTGCGCGCGGTCACAGGTTGCCCAATTAAATTCGGCGGCACAGGGGAGAAGATTGAACCCCTCGAGGTTTTTCACCCGGATCGGTTGGCATCACGGATCCTCGGCATGGGCGATGTCATGAGTCTGATTGAGCGGGCGCAAGAGACGGTCGACATGGAGCAAGCGGAAGAGATGCAAAAGAAACTTCTGTCCGCGCAGTTCACACTCGACGACTTTCGCGCGATGTTTCAGCAAGTCCGCAATATGGGACCGTTGGATCAGATCATGAAGATGATCCCGGGCGCGAACCAACTGAAAGGCCTGGAGAATGTCAATCTCGACGACAAGCGGTTCCAGCGAATCGACGCAATTATCTCGTCGATGTCGAAAGAGGAGCGAGCGGACCCGAATCTGATGAATGCCAGTCGCCGCCGCAGAGTCGCCAACGGTAGCGGCGTGACGGTTCGGGAAGTCAACCAGGTGTTGAATCAGTATGAGCAGACGCGCCAAATGATGAAGCGGTTCGGCGGTGGGATGGGCAAGAAACTGGGTCTACGTGGTGCCCGCAAAGCCTTGAAGTCAATGGGCAAGGGAATGGGCGACCTTGCTGAACTTGGCGGGGGCGACACTCAACTGCCGGATATTGGTGTGACCGGCCTAGCGGGCGGCGGGAGCGAGACTCGTCGCCGACACAAGAAGAAGAAAAAGCGTTAGCAGGAGATCGCGACGCTTGTAGGGAACACCATTTACGCGGCAGTGCCGCAGAGGAGTTGGATGAACAATGGCAGTAAAGATTCGTTTGAAGCGCATGGGCGCCAAAAAGTCGCCGTTTTATCGTGTTGTGGTTGCAGAGTCGCGTTCGCCGCGTGACGGCCGGTTTATTGAAGAGATCGGCACGTACAACCCACTGACTGATCCCGCTCAGGTTTCGATCAACGAAGAGCGCGCGCTACGTTGGTTGCAAACGGGTGCACAACCGTCCGATACGGTACGTGAACTGTTCCACCGCGCAGGTATCCTCAAGAAGCATCATGAGGCCAAACTTCAGAAGTAGTCGCTGTGGCGTCGTGTCCATTGGACGCGGCGCCTCATGGCATTGTTCGCTCGCCTGGCGCACTTGCATCAGACAGCCAGCGAGATAGGAGGGTATGTATGAAGGAATTACTCACGTTCCTCGCGCAGTCCTTGGTCGAGCACCCGGAGGCAGTGTCTGTCACCGAAGAAGATCGAGATGACGTCACCGTCTTCCACTTGACGGTGGCTCCCTCCGATTTAGGTAAAGTGATTGGACGGCAGGGTCGAATCGCAAGGGCAGTGCGAAACGTCGTCAGTGCGGCGGCGTATCGACAGAACAAGCGCGTCATCGTCGACATCCATGAGAACTGACCAGAAACGTGACGACTGCTGTGCAAACGGCAAAGGGGGCGACTGGGATGCTGAGCATTCGACAGCCAGTAGCGGTAAAGTTTATTTTGACTGAATTGACTAAGCAACAAATCCTGACCGAGCATCGCCGGCAGATTGACCGTCTCACAGAAGAACTGGAGCAACTTGAGATTCAGGGGAAAGAAGCGCTAGAGCAAGCGATGGCTGCCGGGGGCGATGTGGCGCAACAGGTGCGCGAACAGATCGAGCAGGAGCGCATCAATCGTGAGCAACAGCGTGAGCAGTTGATTCAGCAGATCCAGCAGATTCAGCAGATGGAACTGGGCACGGAGATTCAGAACATGAACGTCGAGACCTCGGTTGACGTTCATGTCGGCGACGATTGGGGTAAAATCTTGCGCGGCGCAGAGATCGTGATCAAAGACGGAATTGTGTATGAGATTCGCGGTGGTGGAGAATCCGTCACAGAGTAAGTCAGTTTTTGATGCGTGGAATTGCTGCGGTCGCTCGGCAGCGAAAACAAGAGATGCTGCTAGTACGAGCGCATCTCATAAGAGGCCAACGCCCGCGGGCGTCGGCCTTTGCCATCTGTTCGGAGGTGATGCGCTTGGAGGACAATTTCTACACTGTTGGTGTGATTGCTGGTACGCACGGTCTGCGCGGAGAAGTCAAGGTATTGTCGCGTACAGATTTTGAAACGGAGCGTTTTCGGACTGGGTCAGTCCTGCACCTGCGCCGTCCTGGTGAACGGCCTAGCCGTGAAGTGACTGTACATACAGCCCGACAGCACAAGCAGTTTTGGCTGGTCGCGTTTACAGGTCTCGATTCGATCGGCGGTGTAGAGTCGTGGCGCGGCATGGAACTCTGCGTGGCAGACAGTCAACTGGCGCCCCTGCCCAAAGGTACATACTACTTTCATCAGCTAGTGGGTTTGCAAGTGGTCTCGGAAACTGGTGGGGAGATCGGGGTGCTGACCGAGGTGCTCACGCCTGGAGCCAACGACGTCTACGTGGTGCGACCGCGCACAGTGCAGAGTGGAGTCGGGAAAACTGCGGGATCGAATGGAAAAAAACGCAGCGACATTCTCATACCGGCGATCCCGGACTGCATACTCGGGGTCGACCTCGATGCGGGTGTAATGACGATTCGTGTCTTGCCGGGGCTGATAGACGATGAGACACCTGTGAGCGATGAAGGGCGTGGACGCGCAGGGCACGAACCGGTCGGTGGCGGCGAGAATCAATCTGACGGTGGGGGACCGGGCGAAATATGACTGACTGTCTTGACATCACCGTCCTCACCCTCTTCCCGGGCATGTTCGATGGTCTTCTCGCGGAAAGCATGTGGAAACGAGCGTTAGCGCAGGAACGATTGAAATTGAGATTGGTTAACTTCAGAGATTTTGCGGTGGATAAACACAGAACTGTGGATGACTACCCGTTTGGAGGAGGTGCCGGTATGCTTCTCAAGCCGGATCCTCTGTTTCGCGCTGTCGCGAGTCTTACCGATGATGCTGTCGCTCAAACGCGTGTCATTCTTCTCAGTCCGCAAGGGCGCCCGTTCACGCAAGGAGTCGCAGAGGAACTGGTCGCATCGGGGGAGCGCCTGGTGCTTGTCTGTGGCCACTACGAAGGTTTTGACGAGCGAATTCGCAGGCATTTAGCGACAGACGAGGTCTCGCTGGGCGATTTTGTTTTGACTGGCGGTGAAATTGCGGCGATGGCCATGATCGACACAATGATTCGCCTGGTGCCGGGTGTTCTTGGCAATGGCGCATCTGCACACGACGATTCGTTTAGCTCTGGCCTACTGGAGTATCCTCAGTACACGCGTCCGGCCGATTACCAGGGGTGGCGTGTGCCGCCAGTGCTCGTGTCGGGGAATCACCAGGAAGTCGCTCGCTGGCGTCGGCGACAATCGCTCTGGCGAACGTGGCGCCGACGACCGGACTTGCTGAGTTCGGCGGACCTGACGCAAGACGAACGAGATCTCGTCTCCAATTGGCAAAATGGGCAACTCCCGAACGCGGAGGATGATGTGTGAGGATGTGCGGCACAGTGCCGTGTTGACTGTGCAGCAGTCAAGTGGACCCCAGACAAACGACGCTGAGCCTGTATCCCGAGTGCGCCGTCCGTCTGAGGTCTAATCCATGGTATGAAGGCCGTGCAGCGAGCGTTCGAGGAAATTTTCGGGTGGTCCCCTGCGCAAGTCTGGGGAATACTGCTTGCACGCATTCTCTCGATTGCCCCAACGATGCGTGGCGTCCGCCAGTCACCGGCCGCGAAGAATGCGATGTCGAACGAACGTTGAAGGCGGCTGGTTTGCATGACTGGCACGAGCGGCAAACAGCGGTTGAGGACAATCCGCCCAGCACGAATTCGACGGTCAAAGAGGCGAGTTTTGTCGATGAGTGCAATTGAATGACGATAATTCGCGTTTCTAGGTTGATCTCACGATTGTGGTGTGGTATATTAGTCGATGTCGCCGCGAGGCGGCGCCGCTGTGAAAGACCTCATAAACCGCGTCACATCAAGGTTTCTCGGGTTTTTCAACTGGCTGTCTGGCAGAGTTTCAAGTGGGT
>JAKAXI010000110.1 GCA_021816665.1 Bacillota bacterium
ATCTAACTGCTGTCGCACTAACTCTGCAACGGCAGAATTGGGGTGATGTCATGGATCGTCCAACGATTGTGGTCATGGAAGGAGATCAAACCGGGCAAGAGTTGCTAGAACAGGCCCTGCGTGTTCTCAGCCCGGAAGTCATTGGAGCGGAGCTTTCGTTTGAACGGTTTGACTTGAGTCTGGAGAACCGCCGTAAGACGAACAACCAGGTGGTATATGAGGCCGCAAAAGCCATGCGCGAGTCGGGTTACGGCATCAAGGCCGCAACCATTACCCCTGAGGAGAGCGGTGACGTAGGTAGCCCCAACGCCATTTTGCGCAGCGAGATCGGCGGCACGGTCATCGTCCGCACGGGCCGACGCATCCCCGGGATCGCGCCTCCAGTCGGTGTGTACTCACCGATTTCGGTCGTTCGTATGGCCGTAGATGATGCGTATGGGGCAAAAGAGTGGCGGGAACAAGGCGACGAGGATGAAGTGGCCTATCGGACGGAACACATTTCTCGCCGTGTCTGCCACGGTGTCGCAGAGTACGCGTTCCTTCACGCCCGCAAACTCCACGCGAAGGTCTTCGGCGGCCCCAAGTTCACTGTCAGCCCGGTCTACGAAGGCATGTTTAAGGAAGAACTCGACGCTGCTGCGAAACGCTATCCGGACGTCGCATACGAGCCACAGTTGATCGACGCGACGTACGCCCTCTTGTTGGTCAAAGCAGGCGAGGCACTTGTCATTCCAGCACTGAACCGTGACGGCGACTGCCTGTCGGACCTTGTGTTGCAGATGTTCGGGTCGATCGCTGGGTCGGAATCTATCCTTCTGTCGCTCGGCAGCGACTGGCAGCCCGAAGTCGTGATGGCTGAAGCTCCACACGGCACAGCGCCGAGCTTGTTTGGCAAGAACGTAGCCAACCCGATGGCGATGATCCTCGCAGGAGCATCCTTGTTGTCCTACAGTCAAGACCGCGCGTTGGCAACAGCCTCACGCGCAATTTACGAAGCCACACTCGAGGCTGTGATGAACGGCGTGCGCACTTCGGACTTGCGCGGCCCGGCGAGTACCACGGACTTTACCGATGAGGTCATCCGCCGCGTGCAGCAGAAGCTTGAGGTCTGGAGTACGCTTGGCGAAAGCCGCTGAGTGGTGCAAACGCCCAACCCACTTTGAGCTCTCCCCGAATACTCTGGGGTAGAGCCCAAAGAAGGTTGGGAGTGATCGGCATGAAGCGCACTAAAGCCCTCTCGGAGTGGATCCAGGTCCTGCACAACTTCGCCGAGACACCCTATGTCTTGCAGGCACAAGTCGATGAACTGAAACAGTCACTGCAGGGAATTCAGGCATCCGACAAGACGACTCAGCAGCGTCAAGACCCAGTTGACGCTGGTGCAGGGCGACCCTCGCGCGCAACACAAACTCGGGGTGACACTCAGGCTAGTTACCGGTCCGCACAAGCCAAGGTACCTGTTCAAAGGCCAGGCACAAAGCGTAGCGACGGCCGCGGCCACGCTAGCCTACACGTCGAACACAAAGACAACGAAACAAGCCCTCTCGGAGGTACCAACCAAAGTCTGTACCGCGCTGCCCGGCAGGTTGGCTTTGCCACGAGCGTACTTGATGCTTACCCGTGGAACGCCACAAACGCAGAACCCTTCCGCGGCATTCTACGCGTCCAAACTAGTGATGGCGACTTTGCGCTCAAGCGAACCCACATTTCTGGCCAACGCGTGGCATTTCTCGAGCAATTAACCCGCTATACAGCCGACCGCAAGTTTCATCGGACATCGACATTCCTGAAAACAAAAAAAGGCCGCGCGTACGCCGTTCGCCAGAACGAGGTGTACTACGCGACACGCTGGCTCGATGGCCAACAGGCCAACTTCTCCTCCAACCAACAAGTGCAGGCGGCTGCGCGCGCACTCGCCCGCTTCCATGACGCGAGCCGCGGCTTTGACCCCGCCGGATTTGTGCCGAAAATGGAATTCGACCTTGCCAAAATGCTCCGTGAACGACGGAGTGACCTGCGCGCACTGCTGACGCAGTGCGAACGCCGCCGCAGCGTGGACGCGTTTGACGAAGTGTTTCTTGATTTGAAAGCCTCGCTCCTGGCAGATGCAGACGACAGCCTGAAACACGCCGAGACATCCGCATGTATAGAATTCCTGCAAGACGACCAAGCCACCCCGGGCATTTGCCACCTTGACGTGACACCCGCTAACATCGTGATAGACACGGACGGGCGTGCCGTGTTGATTGATCTCGATTTGGCGACATACGCACCGCGCGTACTCGACCTCGGGCATCTGTTGCGGCGGAGTCTACAGCAATCCCACTGGGATAGCCAGATTGCCTATACCTGTTTTCTCGAATATCACTCAGTCCAGCCGTTGCGAGCGTCTGAATACCAGCTCGTCCTCGCTCTGCTGCGATTCCCGCACCGCGCCTGGCGGCTCGCCCGTTCGCACTACCGGGACGCACCTGACGCACTGCAACTCGACGAGTTGAGGTCTTACCGCGCACAGGAGGAGCAACGGCAGAAGTTTCTCACAGAGCTAGAAGCCGAGATTGCAAAGGTCGAGTCGTAAGCCGGCAACGTATTCTTCCACGGCTCGCAGGCGCCTGGGTCAGCGCCAAGCGCGTTCAAGGTCAAGAAGGCGCTGTTTCAAGTCGACGTGCTTGCCGGCGTATCCGACGAGAGCGCCGTTTGCACCGATGACCCGGTGGCACGGGACGATGACGGAGACCGGATTGCGCCTGTTCGCCTGACCTACGGCGCGGACGGCACGCGGGTTCCCGATGGCGTTTGCGATGTCCTGATATGACCGTGTCTCCCCGTAGGGGATGTCCCGCAGAGCGTTCCAGACTGCGGTTTGGAACGGGGTGCCCACCAGCGTGACGGGGACTGTGAAGTACTGGCGGCGACCTTGAAAGTACTCTGTCAGTTCTGCAATTGCCTGCTCTGCCCAGTGCTCTGCGAGATCACGGTCGCTGTCGGACTGCGCACCGGAGATGAAGGTCGATGCGCCCTCCGAGGTGGATGGCGCGTCAGCTGGATGCCGCGCCAGATTTGCTTGTCCGCCGCCATCCGGACGGACCCAGTCTGTATACGTAACGCCTTCTGAAGTGGCACCAACGCCGATGCCGCCAAGGGGTGTGCGAACCGTGCGCCAAGCTGTAGCTATCGCCTCAACCTTGCTCATCTCTACCGTCTCCCCTGGGACGATTTACTCATTCCTTTGAATCAGCTCGACTTATAAAGCTCGATGCTCGCCTGCATATCCTCGCGAACGGATTCGTCTGCTTCCTGAGCGATTGCCACTGCAACCGCGACTCGACATTCTTCGCTGCCAATCTGTGCGAGCGCCCAGGCCGCGCTTGCCCGCAGTTCTGCGCGCGGGCTCTGCAAAAACGGGAGGATGTGCGGTACACCTGCAACATCTTTGCAGTTGCCAAGAGCAATCAGTGCGTTGCGTTGCCAAGTACGCAACCCTCGCCAAGCGCCAGCCGTATGTCCATACGTCCGCTCGAACTGCCGATTCGACATCGCGAGGATGGCGATCAAGTCCGGGTAAGCCAATTCCATCATTGGCGCGAACTCCGTGTGCGATGCATTCTCGCTCCGTCGATTTTCCGGGCAAACCCACTGACAGGTATCACACCCAAACACCCTGCGGCCGAGTGGTTTTCGCAGGTCTCTGGGGATGATCCCCTTCATCTGCGTCACGTACGACAGGCAGCGGGTCGCATCGATCACGCCAGGCCCGAGCAGCGCACCTGTCGGGCACGCATCGAGACAGAGTGAACAAGCCCCGCACGCTGCTGGTTGCTCGACTGCATCAGGCAGGATCTCAAGGTCCACGCCAAGCGTGCCCAAAAACACATAGGACCCGTAGGGAGGGACAAAGAACATGCAGTTCTTCCCCACCCAGCCAATTCCCGCTCGCTCGGCCACCCGGCGGTCTACCAGCGGCGACGTATCCACGGCGACCTGAGTTGCTATCTTGTGACCGACAAGCTCCTCGAGCGCAGTAGCAAACGCCCGCAACCGCTCATGCATGACGCTGTGGTAGTCGACACCATAGGTGTACACAGACGTCTGTCCGTACACAGTGTGTTCCTCGGCCTTAGTGTCACGCTGTGGGTGGCGCCTCGCCAAGTCGCGGCCCGCTGGCGTCAGGTACGCGAGTGCGACGGCAATGAGCGATTTCGCATCTGGCATCCAAGTTCGCGGATCAATCCGCTCCCTGTCTACCTGCCACTCAAAGCCCGTGCGGCCCCGATCCGCATATTCCGCCAAACGCGGCGCGAGTTCCGGAAATGGAGCGGCAGTCGTCACGCCGACGGCGTCGAAGCCAAGACTGCGCCCCAGCGCGACGACAGCGCTTCGGTCGAGCCGAGGAGCAGGAGCACACGTCATGACTTTGGCACCGCTTGGCGGGCCAGTTCGTCACAGCGCTCGTTCCACTCTACACCTGCGTGACCTTTGACCTTTTCAAACCGGACTTGATGCTGCTCGACAAGAGAAAGTAATCGCTCCCACAGATCCCGATTCTGCACCGGGTCGCCCTTGCTGTTCTGCCAGCCGTTTCGCCGCCAGCTGACATACCACTTCTGCCGAAAACAGTTGATGACATAGGCCGAGTCACTGTACACGACGACCTCCGACGGCCGTTTCAGACAAGCCAGTGCTTCAGCCACAGCAGTCAATTCCATTCGCTGATTGGTGGTTTCACGCTCCCCGCCAGCGACCTCTTTCACGTGCCCACCGTACTGAAGTACAGCTGCCCAGCCACCCGGGCCCGGGTTGTATGAACAAGCGCCGTCCGTGTAGATCACCACCGGACTGCGGTCTTCCGCCGCCGCGATTGGTTCGGCCATTCGCATCCCTCCGGCTCCTATTATACAGACGCCGTTTCGCCCCGTCCTCTCCGACGGCAAAATCCCCCCGCCTATACGATCGGTAGAGGAGATTATTTTAAGTGAGGACTCTCCAAATAGCAGCGCTGCTTGTGGCCAGGGAGAGAACAGCCAAGAGGTACGCGGGGAACGCATACCCAGAGCCGCGGCGCTTCAACCAACGTCCAAACGACCACGTGTAAATGGCGACCCAGAGCGGTACCAGCATCGCCATGATTATGATGACCACGTCAGACTCGCCTCCCTTCGCGGTGGTTTGTGCTGCGCAACGTGCCAAGCAAGACGATTAGGAGCGGCAAAGCGAACACAAGCGTCCAACCCCAGGACAAAACATAATTTCGGTCGATTAAACCGACCTCAGCCACATCTTCTGGCCACAGGCACAAAGACAGCGCGAGCAAGCCAAGTCCAGGGACAATCGGGCGGAATGTCGGCCACGAGAACGCGCTCGAGAGGATGTAGGCGGCACCCCACAGCGTGATCGACATCTTTACGACCGCAGCCATCACCCACATCAAGACGAAAATGCTCTCGACGTGCTGGACCCAGCGGCCAATGCGGATCATACGACCGAGTTGATACATGGCAAACGGTGACTCCGTCGCTTGATGGGCTGGAAACACCATCAGAAGACTGGCCATGAACACCGTGAGCAACAGCGTCGCAACCGTAATACTGCCAACGCCTACCGCCCGCAGGGACCCAGCGTCATGTGCGTGCGGATAGATCACGCACAGCAGAAGTACGTTGATAAAAATCGATGAGAAGCGCACACCGGCAAACGCCACCGAAACAGGCCCCGTCCCCCAGAGGGGCAGAAGTTGAACGGGGTGCCACCAGTTCATCGTAAGGACACATGCGCCTAGAATGCCGATGATGAGGATCGGCTGCACAAAATACGACAAGCGCGCGACGCCTTCGAGTCCGTAGTATGCGACAGTGCACATGACAACCGTGAACAGACCGCTGACAACCAGAATCGGGGTCGAAGGCAACACGGTCGTGATGACATCTGCCGTAAACTCGCGCACAACCGTAGCGGTGTCGATGAGAAAGTACACGACGATGAGCAGGGCCACGAGAATCGCTGCAAACGAGCCAAAGGCCCTCTTTGTCACCTCAACGATATCGAGGCCAGGGAAGTAGCGACGCAAGACACCTTCCACAATGAGGAACAGCACCAGCGTGAGTACGCCCGAGATGAGCGGCACCATCCACCCCGCTTCGAGCCCACTTTCGGCCGCGTACTGCGGGTAATTGAGAAAGACGCTACTCGCCACGAAGAGCGTCATCATGGCGGTCAGTTCCTTCGCGCCGACGCTGGCTTTTGCCTGAACCTGTTGGCTCACTGTTTGTCATCCCCTCGTCGGCCTGATTGTCCCTTTTTCTTGCTCTTGGTCGCGTGGCTCCACGGCCTTGTGATCGGGTCTTCTCGCCACCTCCGCTGCGTACGCAGGTACGTCGGGCGCTGGTTCATCAGGTACGCAGGTCCCCGCATCAGCACATCCGGCGACGACCCCATGCTCGGCGCAATCGGCGCGAGCAGTGGAACGCCAAACGACTTCTGCACACACAGCCGCACCAGCACGACTGCAGCCAGGAGACCTATGCCGTAGAAGCCAAAAAACGCTGCCGCGGCTAGAAAAACGAAGCGAATGATCCGCACAGCAAAACCGAGGTTGTAGTTTGGAATGGTGAACCCAGCTAGAGCGGTGACTGCA